>NZ_JARWKX010000006.1:0-223881 GCF_047445895.1 Rhizobium sp. BR 249
CAAGTGCAAGTGGTGGATCTCCGATCTGCTGCTCGACAATTGCGGCGTCTACGTCCAGCCGATCAACTATCCCACCGTGCCGAAGAAGACCGAGCGGCTGCGCATCACCCCGACGCCGCTGCATTCCGACGCCGATATCGCCCATCTCGTCGACGCCCTGCATTCGCTCTGGTCGCGCTGCGCGCTGGCAAGGATGGTGGCCTGAGAATACGTGCCGCGACCTTGATGAAAATAACCGGACTACTCCGCTTCCAGCAGAAGAGCCGTGGCGAGATAGCCCATGCTTATCGTGCTCGCGAAGAGATAGATGAACAGGCCCTGAGCGATATAGTTCTGAAACTCCCCAGGCACGGAGCCGAAGGGTAAAAAGCCGTTCTGCCAAATCAGAAAACCCACGGCGCATCCAATTGCAAAGCCCGTGGCCAATCGAGTGAGCATGAAGCTGATCATGCGAGGCATTGGGAAACCTCAAGTTTGACTGAGGTAAACGGCAAGCAACCGAGAATGTTCCGGCCGCAAATGATCTTTATCGACCGAAGGATTTAGAACGGTGCATCTTCTCCCTTTTGCAGCGAGTGTTTTCACGCTTCTCATTTTGCCGGGACCAACCAATGCGATACTGGCGATCGCATCTCAGGGGCTGACCTCCAGGCGGGCGATCATGCTTCTTGCAACGGTCGTCTTCGCCTATCTTGCGATTGTTCTTTCGGTCTCAGGTCTGGCCGCTCCCATTCTCCGTGATCATCCCGCGGTTTCGCAGGCCGTCAAACTTGCTTCGGCGACTTGGGTTTTCTACCTCGCGCTCCGGCTCTGGGGTGTCGGAGCGAGCCCTGTCGTGGTCGTAAGAGTACGACAGCTGGCCGTGACCACCCTGTTGAATCCCAAGGGGTTCATAATCGGGCTGACGATAATCCCTCCCGCGCAGCAGGCATCGTCGATAGCCATTGTCGCCGTTCTCGCATCCATGGTGCTTCTGGCCTCCTCCATCTGGCTGTCGATGGGCAGGATCGTGCTGGGAGGTGGAAAGCAGTTACCCTTGTTTGCCCGGCGCTGCAGCTCCGCAACTCTCTTCATATTCTCCGCCGCGCTAACCGTCAGCGCATTTTGACGGGATGAAACGCGCGAGGGGCTGCCCTGTGCCTGGCTTATCCCGCAGCACCTCCACTCGGCGAATGGCCGCCCGTCGTTGCGGTTATCGCCTGCTGTATCCACGTTCGGAAGCGCGCCTGTGTCACCTCGTTCCAGCGTTCACGCGCTCCGACGAAATAATAGCCGCCGAGGCGGACGTCGGTTTCGAGCAGTTCGACGAGCCGGCCGGCGCGAAGATCGTCTGCGGCGATCAGGCGTGTGGCCAGCGCGACCCCCTGGCCCGTGACGGCCGCGTCCACAGTGAGATTGGCTGACCACAATCGCGGTCCGTTCAAGACGACTTCATGTTGGAAGCCAGCCTTGCGGAACCACTGTCGCCATTGATCGCGGCTTTCCTCGTGAATGAGCGGCTGGCGGACCAAATCGTCAAGGGTGCGGATGGGCGCATTCCTGCTGATCCAATCGGGGCTCGCGACGGGGAACATCCGGGGCCTTTCCAGCAGGATCCAGCGGACATTTCCTCTTGGTTCCTCCGAATAGCGGATGTCGACATCGGCCTCATAGCGGCTGAAATCCGGCTCGAGGTCGGTGGCGCGCATGACGAAGTCGATGCCGGGCAAGGCGAGCTGGAGCTGGTTGAAGCGCGGGGTCAGCCAGCGTGTTGCGAGGCCGGGGACGCACCAGACGCGCAGGACGGTACGGCTGATGGCGGGCCGCAGTTCGGCGGTCGATTTGGCGATGAGGTCGAAGGCCGTCCCCACAGTCTCGGCAAAAAGCCTGCCTTCCACCGTCAGCCTGATGCCGCGCGGGCCGGCATCGACAAGCCGCGTGCCGAGCCAGGCTTCGAGATTTCGGACATGCCGGGATATGACCGTATGGCTGAGATTGAGATCGTCGGCGGCCTTGCGCATCGAGCCCAATCGGCTGACCGCTTCGAAGGCGCGGACCATGGACAAGGGCGGCAAACGCCCACGCGGCGGATCGCCATCCAGCTCGGTTGCTTCTGATTTCCCTCTGCGCAAGCGTATCCCCCACTGAAATGGGCTGTGATCGAACCAAAGTCAGACTGCTGTGCACAGTCCGTTATGCCACAGAACGCGAACGGCCTGTGTAATGAAGAGTGGCGCACCGTGGTGCATATAATGCACCACTCATTCCTCGAATGGAATCCGGATTTTTCGATCATAAGCAGGTGGATTCCGGGCAGGGCCGGTTTGAAGACCGGCGGCGGCTGGTCTGGAGTGGTGCATCCACGGTCCCACCGCGGTCAAGAAAAAGCGCCTTCTCGCCTGCCGGGACATAGGACAGCATTGCCGCATCACTAAACAAACAGGGGAAGAAGAATGAACCTCAACAAAACCTCGACGATTGCAGCCTTGGGCCTGTTGTCGCTGACGCTTGCGGCCGCGCCGGGCGCGGCCAGGGATCTCACCGTGGCGTCCTGGGGCGGGAATTTTCAGGATGCCCAGCGGGAGATCTACTTCAAGCCTTTCTCCCAACAGGCCGGCAAGCCGCTCCTGGATGAAGGATGGGATGGCGGCATCGGTGTTCTCCAGGCGAAGGTCAAGGCAGGCAGCCCTTCCTGGGATGTCGTGGAGGTCGAAGCGGATGAACTGGCGCTCGGCTGCGCCGACGGGCTTTTCGAAAAGGTGGACTGGAACAAGCTTGGCGGCAAGGATGCATTCCTGCCTTCGGCCGTCAGTGATTGCGGCGTGGGCGCCATCGTCTGGTCGACGGCGATCGCCTATGACGGCGCCAAGATTGCCGATGGTCCCAAGTCGTGGGCCGATTTTTGGGACGTGACGAAATTTCCCGGCAAGCGCGCCCTTCGCAAGGGGCCGAAATACACGCTCGAATTCGCGCTGATGGCCGATGGCGTTCCGGCCGACAAGGTTTACGACGTCCTGGCGACGCCGGAGGGCGTCGATCGTGCCTTCGCTAAACTCGATGCCCTCAAGCCGAACCTCGTCTGGTGGACATCGGGCGCTCAGCCGCTGCAACTGCTTGCTTCCGGCGAAGTCGCCATGACCAGCGCCTATAACGGCCGCATCACCGGCATCAACCGCTCCGAAGGCAGGGCGTTCAAGGTCGTCTGGCCCGGCAGCATCTACGCGGTGGACAGCTGGGTCGTGCTGAAGGGTGCTGAAAACAAGGACGCGGCCTTCGACTTCGTGGCCTTCGCCAGCAAGCCGGAAAACCAGGCGAAACTGCCGCAATATATTGCCTACGGCCTCACGAACAAGGCAGCGGACAAGGACCTGCCACCGGAACAGCTTGCGGACCTGCCGACCGCGGCCGCCAATATGGAGGGAGCGCTCAGCCTCGATACGGACTTCTGGATCGACAATTCGGAAGCCCTGACGAAGAGGTTCGATGCGTGGCTGGCTCAGTAGCAACGCTATCTTCTCCCCACGGATCGCTCCAAGGAGCCATTCGTGGGGTTCCCGCATCCCTTGAGAACCGACGACCCGAACGGAGGGCCATCGTGGCTACGCCGCGCATACGCTTTGACAGAATCTCCAAATCCTTTGGCACATTTCAGGTCGTCAAGGACCTGTCGCTCGATATCGACAAGGGCGAATTCGTCAGCCTGCTGGGACCCTCGGGCTCGGGCAAGACGACTTTGCTGATGATGCTTGCGGGATTTGAAAATCCGACCAGCGGCGGCATCTTTCTCGATGATCGCCGTATCGACCACCTGCCGCCGCACCGGCGCGAAATGGGCGTCGTCTTCCAGAACTACGCCCTCTTTCCCCACATGTCGATCGCCGACAACATCGCCTTTCCGCTGAAGATGCGCGGCATCGGACGCAGCGAGATCGAGGAGCGGGTGATGCGCGCGCTCGACATGGTGCAACTGTCGGCAATGAGCGGCCGAAAGCCGGCCCAGCTTTCCGGCGGTCAGCAGCAGCGTGTGGCGCTTGCCCGTGCGCTGGTATTCGAGCCCACCGTGGTGCTGATGGACGAACCGCTCGGGGCGCTCGACAAACACCTGCGCGAACAGATGCAGCTCGACATCCGCGACCTTCACAAACGCCTGGAACTGACCGTGGTGTTCGTAACCCACGATCAGTCAGAGGCGCTGACCATGTCGGACCGGATTGCGGTCTTCAACCATGGCAAAATCGAACAGATCGGCTCGCCGCGCGAGATTTACGACCGCCCGCGAACGCGCGTCGTCGCCGAATTCATAGGGGAAACCAATCTCATAGAAGGAACGGTCAAGGCGACCGACCCGACGGGGACGGCAGTCGAGATCGTTGACGGGCGGCACGTGGTCGTATCGGGCGGCCGCTCCCTCTCTGTCGGAAGCCGCGTCCACATTTCTGTCCGTCCCGAGCGTATTTCTCTGGCGGCACGGGGACAAGGCTCGCCAGCCAATGCCCTGCCGACAAAGATACTCGACAGCGTATACCAGGGCGATCACCTCAGGGTGCAGCTCGACGAGAATGCCTTCCGCTTCGTGGTTCGAACCGACAGGCGATCGGCGGAGTGGCCGCCGGGAGCCGACGTGGTGGCGCATTTCTCGCCGGACGACTGCTGGGTGATTGCCGCATGAGCGCTTTCCGTCAACGTCTCGGCACCTTTGCCCTCGTGCTTCCGCTCGCCTTGTTTTTGAGCGTCTTCTTTATCTGGCCGCTCCTGACCGTGCTGGGCCAAGCAGTGTCAGATCCGGTCGTCAGCCAGAACCTGCCGCGCACGACAGCCGCTGTTTCCAGCTGGGACCGTATCTCCGCGCCTTCGGACACCATGCAGGCCGCGCTTGTCGACGATCTGAAACTGATCGAGGACGACCAGAGCCTCGGCGAGGTGGTGAGACGGTTGAACAGTGCCCAGCCGGGCTTCCGCACGCTGATGAGGAAGACCGTAACGGCCGTGAGAGACGGCACGCAGCCGCTCGTCCTTGGAGAGGTCGATCCGCGATGGAACGACACAGCGTTCTGGCGGGCCATTGCCGACGCCATCAGCCCTTATACAGATCGCAATCTTCTTGCCGCCGTCGATCTTCAACATGATGCCGCAGGGGCGATCGTGGCGATGCCGGCCGAGGAGTCGGCCAATCAGGCTATACTTCTGAGAACCTTCGCCGTGGCTGCCGTCGTGACCTTGGCGACCGGCCTCATCGGGCTGCCATACGCGATGCTGGCCGCCGCCTCGAACGGCTGGCGACGCCAGCTTCTCCTGGCCGCGGTGCTGCTGCCGCTGTGGACGTCGCTTCTGGTGCGCACCGCGGCCTGGTATATTCTTCTTCAGGACAAGGGCCTCATCAACTCGGTGCTGATGTCGCTCGGCCTCGTCAGCGGCCCCTTGCCGTTGCTCTTCAACAGGACGGGGGTCATCATCGCCATGACGCACGTATTGCTGCCTTTCATGGTTCTGCCGATCTACAGCGTTCTCATCGCCATCCCGCGAAATCTCATGCCGGCGGCCGCTTCCCTCGGCGCGAGGCCGATCAGAGCCTTCCTGCATATTCTGCTGCCTTTGACGCTGCGCGGCATCGCCTCCGGCAGCCTGCTCGTTTTCATGGCCGCGCTCGGCTACTACATCACGCCCGCGCTCATCGGCGGACCGAAGGACCAAATGATCAGTTCGGTCATTGCCTTCTACGCCACCGGCTCCGCCAATTGGGGCATGGCAGGGGCGCTCGGCATCGTGCTGCTCGCCGTCACGATCGTGCTTTACGGCATCTATGGGCGGCTTTCCATGAAGACGACGGGGGCATGAGATGATGGCGCGCTTATTCAAATTCGCGTTCGGCGCGGCAGCGGTCGTTTTTCTGCTGGCTCCGCTTTTGGCGATCCTTCCGATCGCATTTACGTCAAGCAGTTTCCTCGCCTATCCCATTCCGGCCTTCTCGACCCGCTGGTTTGCGGAGCTTGCAAATACCGAGGCCTGGCGGCGATCGATCGTCAACAGCTTGCTGATCGGCACGGGAACCACGCTGCTGTCGACGGTGCTCGGCATGTTGGCGGCGCTCGCATTACGCAGGCGCATCGTCTTCGGTTCGGCATTGCGAACGATCTTCCTCCTGCCCATGGTCGTTCCGGCGGTCGTACTCGGCGTCGGCCTCCAGATCCTGTTTGCCCGGCTCGGATTTGCGAATACCTTTGCAGCCGTCATCGTGGCCCACACCGTTGTCGCCGTGCCCTTCGTGCTGGTGAGCATCACCGCATCGCTCGAAGGCATCGATTATCGGGTCGAGCGCGCAGCGGCGAGCCTCGGCGCGTCGCCCCGGCGGGTTTTCTGGAAAATAACGCTGCCGCTTGCCGTGCCGGGCGTGCTGTCGGGCGCGGTGCTCGCCTTTGCCACATCGCTGGACGAGGTCGTGCTGACGCTTTTCGTTGCCGGACCGAACCAGTTGACACTCGCGCGTCAGATGTTCTCCTCTATCCGCGAGAACATCAGCCCGGCCATCGTCGCCGCCGCATTCCTGTTCATCGTGGGAACGGTCCTTCTTGGCGGCCTGCTGGCCGCCGTACACAAGCGGGCCCGCCTCGTGGCCGCAGGCTGAGATCCCGATCCCCTTTGGGGACGACCGCACAAGCAACCAAGACAAAACACGTCAGAAAATGAACATCAGGAGGATATCGTGAGCTCCACCTCGCTTACCGATCGTAAGAATACAGCCATCGCTCGTGGGGTTGGCATGACAACCCAGATCTATGCAGAGCGCGCCGAGAATGCCGAAATCTGGGACAAGGAGGGCCGCCGCTACATCGATTTCGCCGCCGGTATCGCCGTTCTCAACACCGGGCACCGCCATCCCCGCGTCATCGCGGCGGTCAAGGAGCAGCTCGAGCATTTCACCCATACCTGCCATCAGGTCGTGCCCTACGAGAGCTATGTGCATCTCGCCGAACGGCTGAACGCGCTGGTGCCGGGCGATTTCCAGAAGAAGACGGTCTTCATCACCACGGGCGCCGAAGCGGTCGAGAACGCCGTCAAGATCGCGCGTGCGGCGACCGGCCGCTCGGCCGTCATCGCCTTCGGCGGCGGCTTCCATGGCCGCACCTTCATGGGCATGGCGCTGACCGGCAAGGTCGTGCCCTACAAGGTCGGCTTCGGCGCGATGCCCGGCGATGTGTTCCATGTTCCTTTCCCGGTCGAGCTGCACGGCGTCTCCGTCGATCAGTCGCTTGCGGCGCTGAAGAAACTCTTCGCCGCCGATGTCGACCCACAGCGCGTCGCAGCCATCATCCTCGAACCGGTGCAGGGCGAAGGTGGCTTCTACCCGGCGCCTGCCGCCTTCATGAAGGCGCTGCGCGAACTTTGCGACCAGCACGGCATCCTCTTGATCGCCGACGAGGTGCAGACCGGTTTTGCCCGTACCGGCAGAATGTTCGCGATGGATCACCATGAGATCGCCGCCGACCTGACGACGATGGCGAAAAGCCTTGCCGGCGGCTTCCCGCTCGCCGCCGTCACCGGCCGCGCCGAAATCATGGACGCGCCGGGAGCGGGCGGGCTCGGCGGCACATATGGCGGCAACCCGCTCGGCATCGCCGCCGCCCATGCCGTCCTCGACGTCATCGCGGACGAAGATCTCTGCAACCGCGCCAACCAGCTCGGGGCACGATTGAAGCAGCAGCTGGAATCCCTGCGTGAGAAGGTGCCGGAGATTGCCGATATCCGTGGGCCGGGATTCATGAACGCCGTCGAGTTCAACGACCGGACGACCGGATTGCCGAGTGCGGAATTCGCCAACCGGGTGCGGCTGACGGCGCTCGACAAGGGCCTGATCCTGCTCACCTGCGGCATCCACGGCAACGTCATCCGCTTCCTCGCGCCGATCACCATTCAGGACGAGGTCCTCGGCGAAGCGCTCGACATTCTCGAAGCCTCGATGCTGGAAGCAAGCGCCGCGCGCTAAGGCGCAGCGGAACCGCATTTCAATGGCTGCCGCCAGCCGGCAGCCACACTCCCAGGAGATATGACATGGCTTTCACCGCCGCACTGACCAGGCACGTTCCCTTTTCCTCGCCCTTGCTGCGCGATGCCGGCTATATCGACGGCGTCTGGACATCGGGCGATGCCGAAAAGACCTTCGACGTGCTGAACCCCGCAACCGGCGAGCTGCTCGCCTCGCTGCCGGATATGGGCGCTGCCGAGACGAAGAGGGCAATCGATGCGGCTTATGCCGCCCAGCCGGCCTGGGCTGCCCGCCCGGCCAAGGAGCGCAGCGTCATCCTGCGCAAATGGTTCGACCTGATGGTCGCCAACTCAGACGAGCTCGCCGCCATCCTGACGGCCGAAATGGGCAAGCCGTTCCCGGAAGCGCGCGGCGAGATCCTTTATGCCGCCGCCTATATCGAATGGTATGCGGAAGAGGCCAAGCGCATCTACGGCGAGACGATCCCCGCGCCGTCCAACGACAAACGCATGATCGTCATCAAGCAGCCGGTCGGCGTCGTCGGCACGATTACGCCGTGGAATTTCCCGGCGGCGATGATCGCCCGCAAGATCGCTCCCGCACTTGCCGTCGGCTGCACCGTGGTATCGAAGCC
This sequence comes from Rhizobium sp. BR 249, assembly GCF_047445895.1. Classification (NCBI taxonomy): domain Bacteria; kingdom Pseudomonadati; phylum Pseudomonadota; class Alphaproteobacteria; order Hyphomicrobiales; family Rhizobiaceae; genus Rhizobium; species Rhizobium sp. BR 249. The sequence goes on from NZ_JARWKX010000006.1 coordinate 8,595, forward strand.
CGCCGAACAGACGCCGCTGACGGCGATCGCGCTTGCCGTGCTCGCCGAGGAGGCAGGCGTTCCCGCCGGCGTCTTTAACATCATCGTCGGCGTCGACGGCCCGGCGATCGGCCGCGAGCTCTGCGGCAACGAAAAGGTGCGCAAGATCAGCTTCACCGGCTCGACCGAGGTCGGCCGCATCCTGATGCGGCAATGCGCCGACCAGATCAAGAAAGTGAGCCTGGAGCTCGGCGGCAACGCGCCATTCATTGTCTTCGACGATGCCGATCTCGACGCCGCCGTCGAGGGCGCGATCGCTTCGAAATATCGCAATGCCGGCCAGACCTGCGTCTGCGCCAACCGGCTCTATGTCCAGTCGAACGTCTATGACGCCTTCGCGGCCAAGCTTGCCGCAAAGGTCGCCGAGATGCTGGTCGGCGACGGCTTCGAGGCCGGCGTCGTGATCGGGCCGCTGATCGACGAGCAGGGCCTTGCCAAGGTGGAAGACCATGTCAGCGACGCGCTCGCCAAGGGCGCCAAGGTGCTGACCGGCGGCAAGCGCCTCGACGGCGCCGGCACCTTCTTTGCGCCGACGGTTCTGACCGGGGTTGCCCCCGGCATGAAGGTGGCGCGCGAGGAAACCTTCGGGCCGGTGGCCCCTCTCTTCCGTTTCGAAACGGTGGAGGATGTCGTCGCCCAGGCCAACGACACGGAATTCGGCCTCGCCGCCTATTTCTTTGCCGGCGACCTGAAGAAGGTCTGGCGGGTGGCGGAAGCGCTCGAATACGGCATGATCGGCATCAATACCGGCCTGATGTCGTCCGAGACGGCGCCCTTCGGCGGCATCAAGCAATCCGGCCTCGGCCGCGAGGGCTCGCGCCACGGAGCCGACGATTATCTGGAACTGAAATATCTCTGCATCGGCGGTGTATGAACGGGGCGTGATCGTCGGACGCCCCACGACGCGCGGAGCCGTCTGATGTCGGCTGTTCATCTTGGAGTGGTGACGCGAGGGCACCACTGAATGGGAAATAAAACGCCTGCACACATCCAAATGAACAGGGCAGCATTTAACGGCATCACCAAGGAGGAAAGTGATGTCCGACACCAATGATCATGCTGCCGGCTTTATGCGAAAATCGGCTCGTGAGGGAATTCGAAGCCTGATCGAGCGTGAAAGGCCAGAAACGATCGCTGCCTTTATCGGGGAACTAATCATGGCTGCGGGCGATGTTATTGTATCCAATGAGAAATCGTCAAATTCGGCCCAGGAGAATCACTGGAGTTCCATAAGCTATCTTATGCCATTTTTGCACCAAAAGATTGTATTTCGCTACCCAAAGGCGTTGCCTCTCACTGGGAGCCGCCTCTCTTCACGCAACTCAAAATATCCGTGCCGCAAATCGGCGTTGCGGCGCGGATTGCCGGATCGTCGAGCCATCGACGATAGCTTCCAAGAAACTCCACGTCCTTATAGGCGTAGGTCTTCGCCTTCCGTTTGATCCGGCTGGCGTCCAAGGCTTGCGGCGTAACGACCAAATGATGGGCCAGTTCCTTGAAGACCCAAGGCTCTGTGCCCTTTTCCTTCTCGATAACACGCACGTGAAAATACGGATCGTCGGGCCGCCCGGTGGTTTTGTACACATCCGCCCATCGCACCGTTTTTGCCGACACCGACAGGATAATCGTCTCCGTTTGCTGTTGGGCATGCACCGGGGCACCCATCAGCGCGGCAACCAGGGTCAAGCTGCTGAACATACGCATAGATCTTTCCCTGCTCCTGCTGCGTACCGATTGCGAAGAACATGGACGCATCTTGTTTCTTCCAGCGCGACATAAGCGCGACCTGCTTCGATTTTCAATCCTCAGGCGAAAGGTTATTAACGCCGCTTAAACCAGATCCATGGGGAAGAGCGGCCCGGCACAGTCCAAACGGATGCGGGGTGATTGATTCCGAATTGGAATTCTATATGCAAAAGGTTGCAAGATTCGCGGAGATATACGAATGAGATGCCGCCCTCCCCGCGGCCGTATGATCACACTTCTTCAGCCCGAACTTTCCCCCGCAATCAAGCCAACAGATGATGCCGCAGCACACGGTCCTTGAACGTGTCGCCTCGCAGCCTCTTCGACCGGAGAGCGACAGACCTGCCTCTCCATTCATTTTCTCCATAAGGACCTTTCGATGAAACATATACGCAATCTCCACCTGATGACGGCAAGCGCTGCTTTCCTGACGCTTGCCGGCCCGGCCTTCGCCCTTGACGGCGCCGACATGATGAAGAAGTTCAATGCGGCCACCAGCGCCGGCGGCACGGTCATCACCTTCGAGAAGGCCGAAGTCGACGGCGACACGGTCAAGGCATCGGGCGTCAAGGTCGGATTTGCAAGTGTGCCCGGCAACACGCTCGATATCGGCGACGTCACCTTCGAGGGCGTGAAGGAGACCGACGGCGGCGGCTACTACGCCAAATCGGTCGCCTTCCCCGACGTCGACATGAAGCAGGAAGAGGGGCATTTTACCGCGAAGGACATCCTGATCCAGGGTCTCACCATCCCCGCCAATGCCGGCGGCGCGACGCTGGACGACATGATGCTCTATGAGGTCGTCAGCACCGGCCCGATCGCTCTTAACGTCAAGGGCAAGGACATCGTCTCGATCGAAAGCACCGAGTCCGACCTCGGCCGCGAGGATAGCGGCTTCACCTATGACGCCAACGTCACTGGCCTGAAGATCGATCTCTCGCAGGTCGAGGATGCCGCTTCGAAAGACGCGATCGAGAAGCTGGGCCTGACGACGCTCGACGGCGCCGTCACGATGAAGGGCAGCTGGGAAGTCGAAAGCGGCAAGATCGCGGTCGACGAATATGCCTTCGATTTCGAGAATGTCGGCCGGCTGAACATCGCCGTCGATTTCTCCGGCTACACGCTCGAATTCATCAAGGCGCTGCAGGAAGCGGTGAAGACCGCCGAAGCCAACCCGAACAAGGAAGAGGCAAACCAGGCGATGGGCCTCGCCATGATGGGCATGATGCAGCAGCTGACGTTCAACAGCGCCGAGCTGCGCTTCGACGACGCCTCCATCACCAAGAAGGCGCTCGACTATGCCGGTTCGCAGCAGGGCGCGACGGGAGACGAGCTGGCGCAGTCGCTGAAGGGCCTCGTGCCTGTCATGCTGGCCCAGCTCAAAATGCCGGAACTGCAGAACCAGATCTCGGCCGCCGTCAACACCTATCTCGACGGCCCGAAGAGCCTGACGATCAGCGCCGCGCCTGAAAAGCCGGTGCCCTTCCCGATGATCGTGGGCGCGGCCATGGGTGCGCCGAATACCATTCCGTCCGTGCTCGGCGTCAAGGTGACGGCGAACGACTGAGAAAGCTGCTTTTACAGCGCCGCGTGTCTTTCGGACGCGCGGCGCTCAGTTTTTGGACAAGATCTCCTCCGTCATGCTTGGCCTTGTGCCGAGCATCTGCCTAGGCAATTCCTTGACTGAAAAGCATTGGCTCGACCACGGACTGAACGTCGCTTCTATCGCGCGTTGGGAAGCCGCGTCTCTCCGGCAACGAGCAGGTCGCCGCAGGCGGTGCAATAGAGCTCGTCATGCCAGCCATAATGGGGATCGGTGCAAATCCGGTGTTCCAGCTCCGGAACGCTTTCATAGCCGCGCGTGCGCAGCGCGTGGACGAGCGCTGCGAAGACCGACCCGGCCTCAGGCCAGTCGGCAATGTGCGGCGAGGAGGAATAACGGTTGCCCGCTTGTAACTCCGCCTCGAAAACGGGCTGAAGGTGCATGCAAAAATGCGCTGTCTTCATCTCTTACGACCCGTCACTGCGTCGAAGCCGTCGCCTCAGCGGAAGCGCAGGACGCCATAGTCCTTTTCATCGACGTCGAAAGTTGCCCCGCTCGCCTCGCAGGTCTTCTCGAGGCCATATAGCTGAACGAGACCTTTTATGGCGTCATGCTGCTCGCGGTAGTCCTCGGATGCGCGCAATTCCTCGAGCGTTCGGCCGCTCCAGGCAATGACTTTTTTCACCGCCTCCTCGTCGACCTTCCAATGGGCGCATGGATTGCCGCGATGATAATCGGCTTCCGCCATCGCCGATGCCGCCCAGAGAGCGCGCGATTCCATGTCTGAGCCGAATGCCGTCGCAAGACCGGTAGTCGTCAGGAAGAATAGGGCAAGCAGGGCTTTACCTGTGTCAATGCTCATGCGCCCTCACCTCCGATGCATCGAGGGTGCTATGGCACGACTCCGGAGTTCATACAACTCAATGCGCCTGCCACTACCTTAGGCGGTACGCCGTCAATCAGCCCCTCACCCGCTTTTCAATTGCGCCACGGCCAGCAGCGTGTCGGCGCTGATCGAGGCCGAGCCGGTCAGGATGGAAAGCGCCGTCGAGGTGGTGCCGGTGCCGTTCGCCACATCGTACATGGCGGTAAAGCGCTTGATCAGATCCTCGACCTTGTCAGGGTCGGAAAGATCCTTGATGTCGATGAAATTCTCGATCATCTCGGCCTGCTTGTCGACGTCCATGTTCGAGACGTAGCTGGAGAGATTGAAGCTCGTGGTGAAGAACTCGAAGAGCGCGCTGTCGCCCAGAATGTCGTAGGCGCTCGAAATCTCGGGTGCCTTGCGTCCGAAGTAGAGCGCCAGGCGCACGCCGGTATTGCTGTCGCCCTGGTCGTCTTCGAGCGTCAGGCGGACATAGGCGTCGATCGTCTCCAGCACGTCGCCGCGCTGCTGCACCGCCCCGGTGGGATCGGCCGAGATATTGCCGTCCTGATCAAAATTGAACGCGCCCACGAGCTCCGCGTAGCGATTGTCGTCAAGCTTGTTGACATAGCTGTCCTCGTCGTCGAGATCGGAGGAAAACATCTTCTCCAACTGGTCCGACGTGACGTCCTCAGGATCCAGGCCCTTGGCTTCAAGCGCAAAGGCGACCAGCCGGTCGTCGGCGAGAAATTCGCTGACAGAGGTGATCGTCGCCATCTGATCGCGGAAATAGGTGATCTCCTCGTCCGCGGCGTCGGTCGCCTCGGTCAGTTCCTCGCCTTCGAGATATCGGATCTTGTTCTGCTTGTAATAGGCGGCATAGTCGTCGACGACGGATTCCGACATGGCCTGCAGGGGAACGGTCACGTCGCCTTCGCTGTCGAAATTGAATGCCTTGCGAAAGGCGACGAGCCGATCATCATCGAGGCTGTTGACATAGCTTTTCGAGTCCAAGGGATCGCTTTCGAGAATTTTCCGGACTTCGCTTTTCGAAACCTCGCCGGAGTCTATGCCAAAGGCGCGCAGCGCCATTTCCCACATTTCCGGAAGATCGTCGTTGTCGTCATCGTCGTCATCGGCGTTCGACACCAGGAAATCGTCGATCGAGGTGACGCTGGCGATGCGCGTCGTATAGTTGTCGACCGCATCTTCCGTGTCGGTGTTGGCGATCAGCGCCTGGTAGTTTTCATCGAAGGCCGCCGTGGTCGCGGCCGTCTGCTCCGACGTCTGGGCCGTGTCGCCGTCGGCAAGCGCGCCGTCCTCGTCGAAATTGAAGGCGTCGTGCAGGTCGGACAAGCCGATCGCCTCGGCGAGGTCGGCGCTTTTCAGGGCCGCGGAGATGAAGTTATCGGTTTCGCTGTCGGAAAGACCGTAAGCCGTTCTGAGATAGGACACCAGCTTGTCGTCGCTCATCAACTGGTCGACGGAGGTGATGTTTCCGATCTCAGCAGCGAAATAAGTGTCATAAGCCTCCCCGGTCTCGGTGGAAGCGATCGTCGACGAGGCCACCGCATAGGCGCTCGTCACCAGCGAGAGCTGGTCTTCCGACATCACCTCGCCGTCGACCGAGCCGTCCTCGCTGAAATTGAAGGCCTTCGCCAGGCTGAGATAGACATCGTCGTCGAGCTGGCTGACGAAGCTGTCGGCATCGTCGAGATCGCTCGTCAGAACATCCTTCAGAAAGCTGGTCGACGTGTATTCGGTGCTGAGGCCGAAGGCCGTCAGCACATAGTTCTTCAGCCGCGAACTCGACAGAAGATCGTCGACCGAGGTGATCGACGAGATATTCTCCTCGAAGTAGTCGGTCTCATCCTCGATATTCTCGGCCTCGGTATCGAAGGACTCCTCGTAAGCGTCGAGCAGGCTGTCGCGCTGCACGTCCGATTGCGCCGTCTTCGTTTCGCCGGAGAATTTGAAGGCTGCGGCGAACTCGGCATAGCGGCCGTCGCTCAAGCTGTTGGCAAAGCTCGATGAATCGCTGAGGTCACTCTCCAGCACCTTCTTCATGAAGGCCTTGGCATAGGTCATGTCCTCAAGGCCATAGGCCTTCATCGCGTAGGAATAAAGCTTGTAATCACCCATGAACTCATCGACGGTCGTGACCTTGCCGATGTTTTCCTTGTAATAGGCACTGTCGCGGGCAACCGTGGCCTGGGACGCGACGCTGGCGAGACTGGCATTCAGATTCCGCGCGACCGCGAGATAGCTTACATAGGTGGAAACCAACGTCTGTCCCTTCCAATAGGCACGGCAGTACCGCGCGAAAGCCTGCCGGCAGCCACGGGTGAGCTTCTGATCTTTGCTGGGATATCGTCGCCGGTAATGGCGAAGCACAGCCACGTACATGCGGCCGAATCGACTTAATGGAACTCTATGGTTCTATAAATCATTCAATCGCGAATTGGAAGCTTGAAATGGAGGGTTGCCCCTCACCCTAGCCTTTGCCGGGTCGAGCAGCGGGATGACGCGGCAATTGCTGCCGCACCGCTTGACCGTTTCAAGCGGCCCCCACGCCGGCGGCGAAGATCGCGATACAGTGGCGAAGGTGGGCAAGCATCAGGGCCCGGTAGGGCCAGGCCTGCACGCGGCCTTCCGGCGGGCCCATGCCGCCGAAGATCATGTCCATCAGCATGCGCGCGCCGCTTTCCGGATCATCCAGCGACACCCTGCCTTCCGCCCGGCGATCGCTCAGCCAGTCGGCCAGATGCTGCCGGCTGGCGAGTATGCCTTCGCGCTGGAGAATGTCGATAAGCTCGGGAAACTGCGCGGCTTCGCGAAAGACGAGCTGCAGGAAACCGGCGCGTTCCGCATCCATCTCCTCGTCCATGTCGATCATGAAGATCCGTTCGAGGCTCTCGGCGATCGAGATCTCTTCGGCGGGCCTCGGCAGGTCGAGCATCAGCCGCCGATGCGCGCCGACGACGGCGGCAAACAGCTCTTCCTTGCTCTGAAACAGCTTGTAGAGCGTCTGCTTGGAAACACCCGCCTCCGAAGCGACGACCGCGGTCGTGCTTCCGGCATAACCGTATTTTACGAAAACGCGGCGGGCGACTTCGACGATATGGGTACGCTTGTCTTCATCGCTGGAGACTTTCGGCCGGCCTCTTTTGCGCGGCTCATCTGCGGGCTCGTCGACGATACCCATGACGATCAGACCGCTTTGCCGAAGCGCATGCCGACGATCCTGAAAAGCAGCCTGTTATTTCTGAGGGATGATTTTTTCGGTTGTGGCATTAGCGATTTCGATTTAGAGAACTCATAAGTTCTGTAATGCGTTGCATCCCCACCCTCTAGCGATGGAGCGCTTATGACGACCATTTCGGCCGCCGCGTCAGTCTCTTCCTATTCCTATAGCAAGAGCTCGACATCCGCATCCCAGGACATGCTATCCTGTAGTACGGTTTCAGCGAAAAAATCAACCACAAGCGGGCAGCTCGACGAAGACACGTCCAGCAGCGCCGACAAACTGATGGCTCAGCTGATGACGCTGGCGATGAACCGCTTCGACCAATCCGGCTCCGCCGGCGAAGGGGATGGCGGCGAAGGCATGGACGTCTCCGAGCTGGACACCGACGGCGACGGCTATGTGAGCAAGGCCGAGTTCGTCGCGGCCCGGGCGTCCGATGTCAGCGAGGATCAGGCCGGAACGCTGTTCGACAGCTTCGACAGCGAAGGCGCGGGATCATTGTCGGTCGATGAACTCGCCGAGGCCATGTCCGCCCAGCGGCCGGAGCGCCCCGATGGGCCGCCGCCGGGCGACGATGACCAGCTGGCATCCATGCTTTCCGAGCTCGATACCGACGGCGACGGGCTCGTCAGCAAGGCCGAATTCGTCGCAGGCAGGCCGACCGACGTCAGCGAGGACCAGGCCGGAACGCTGTTCGACGGCTTCGACAGCGAGGGCGCCGGTTCGCTGTCGGTCGATGCGCTTGTTGAGGCCATGTCCGCCCAGCAGTCGGAACGTCCCCACGGGCCGCCGCCGTCCGAGGACGAAGACCAGTTCACCTCCCTGCTTTCCGATCTCGATACGAATGGAGATGGAGTGGTGAGCCTGGAGGAATTCATGGCCGGCAAGCCTGACGATGTCAGCGAAAGCCAGGCGAGCCAGCTCTTCGATCTGCTCGACACCTCAGGCACCGGCTCATTGTCCACGCAGTCCGCGGCCTGACGCCGGCAAGACATCGTCGCCGTTGCGGTTTCTGGAGGAACTGCAATGGCGACGGTCTGAAGCGGCCCGGCAGTTGCGCCGGCAGAGCCTTCGGCCGGGCCGCTTCTTATGATTCGAATGGTGCGCGGTATCGGGCGCACGATGTCACACGCTCGGATGAACCGACGCGCCGAGAGCCATCACGGGGTCAGTCCAGACAATCAGATCATCGACCGGTGCCGGCCTTCGCCCGGCGCCCGGCGATGTCTTGCGCCCGCAATCCGGGCCCTGGAAGCCTGTCGTCACATGGCATGTTCCCAAACCTTTGAAGGATCGAGCCATGAGCATTTTTGGAAGCATGAAAACCGCCGTCTCCGGCATGAGCGCGCAGGCAAACCGGCTGAGCACGGTGTCCGACAACATCGCCAATGCCAACACCACCGGCTACAAGGCCGTTTCCACCTCCTTTTCGTCGCTGGTCCTGCCCTCTTCCTCCGGCAATTACAATTCCGGCGGCGTCCAGACATCCGTGCGCCAGGCGATTTCTGAGCAGGGCGACATTTCCTATACGACCTCGGCCTATGATCTCGCGATCTCCGGAGACGGGTTCTTCATCGTCGAAAGCGCCGACGGCACGCCGGTGCTCACCCGGGCCGGCGATTTCTCGGTCGATAGCGACGGCAACCTCGTCAACAGCGCCGGCTACACGCTGATGGGATATTCCTATGATTCAGGCGTGCCGGCGGTCGTCGTCAACGGCTTCGACGGGCTGGTGCCGGTCAACGTATCCCAATCGGGCCTGAGCGCGATTGCTTCGACCAACGCCTATTTCAGCGGCAACCTGAATTCCGAGGCGACCGTCGTCACCGATACGACGACGCTGCCGAGCGCCAACACGTCAGGCGTCACCGACGATACGCAGAAGATGTCGCTGGTCGCCTATGACAGCCTCGGCGCCACCGTCCAGTACGACTATTACTTCACCAAGACTGATGTCACGACCGATGCGAGCGGCGCGGTCACCGGCAGCACCTGGGAAGTCGCGGTCTATCGCAATGCCGATGCCGCGACCGGCGGCACGACCTCCTTCCCCTACTCCTCCAGCGCGGTCAGCGTCGCCACACTCTCCTTCGACGCCGACGGCCAGCTGACGTCCGCGACCGACACCGACATCGTCGATCCGGTCACGGCAAAGACGATCACCATGGACTATTCCGAATTCACCCAGCTCGCCTCCGATTTCTCGGCGACGGGCTCGGCCGACGGCCAGGCTGCAAGCGCGGTGAGCTCGGTCTCGATCGGCACGGACGGCGTGGTGTCGGTCTCCTATGCCAACGGCACGACGAAGGCGCTCTACCAGATCCCTCTCGCGACGGTCGCAAGCCCCGACAATCTGACCCTGCTCAGCGGCAATGTCTACACCGCCAACGGCATGTCCGGCGTCACCGTCACCGGCTTTCCGCAGACGAACGGGCTCGGCTCCATCCAGTCCGGCGCGCTCGAAAGCTCGAATGTCGATCTCGCCGGCGAATTGACGGAGATGATCGAGGCGCAGCGCAGCTACACCGCCAATTCGAAGGTGTTCCAGACCGGCTCCGACATCATGGATGTCCTCGTCAATCTGAAGCGATAGAAGGAACGCCCGGATGTCGCTCACGTCAGCCTTGAACAGCGTGCAGAGTATTTTCAACAATACCGGCCAGCAGAGCAGCGTCGTCTCGACCAACATCGCCAATGTCGGAAACTCCGACTATGTCAGGCGGGAGGCGTCGATCACGACGTCTCTTTCCGGCGCCCAGGTCGTCAGCATCAGCCGGGCGCAGGAAACTGCGCTGCTCGCCCAGTACCTGCAATCCAACGCCAAGGACAGCGCCCAGCAGACGCTGGTGACCGGCCTCGAAAGCCTGCAGTCGCTGATGGGCGGCAATGACTACGAGACGTCGCCGAGCACCTATCTCGCGGCTTTCCAGGAGGCGCTCCAAACCTACGCGACGTCGCCGAGCAATACGACTGCGGCGCAATCGGCCGTCACCGCCGCGCAGGATCTCGCCAATTCGCTGAATACGGCCAGCGACGGCGTCCAGTCGATCAGGGCCGAGGCCGATGCGGAGATCGCCACACAGGTCTCCTCGCTGAATACGCTGCTGTCGCAGTTCGAGACGGCGAACAATGCCGTCAAGCTCGCGACAGCGACCGGCGCCGATACGTCCTCGGCGCTCGACGAACGGGAGAAGCTCCTGAAGCAGATCTCCTCGATCATCGGCGTCACCTCCGTCGTGCGCAATAATAACGACATGGCGCTCTACACCTCGGATGGCACCGTGCTGTTCGAGACCGTGCCCCGCACCGTCACCTTCTCCGCGACGACGACTTACGTCGCGGGAACCGAGGGGAATTCCATCTATATCGACGGCGTGGCTCTCGACACCGGCGAGGGATCGACGACGAGCGCCTCCGGCAGCCTGCAGGCGCTGCTGCAGCTGCGCGACGAGATCGCCCCGACCTTCCAGAACCAGCTCGACGAGATTGCCAAATCGCTCGTCCAGGTGTTCTCGGAAAGCGACGGCAGCACGAGCGCGCCGGGGCTCTTCGTCTGGACGACGGCGTCGGGGACGACAGGCGGAACCCCTGCCGCTTCCGACGACGTAACAGGGATCGCCGGCAGCATTTCCGTCAATACAACAGTCGTCACCAGCGAAGGCGGCGACGCGACGAAGCTGCGCGACGGAACGATCAGCGGCATTGCCGATCTCAACACCTCGGGCGACAGCGGCTTCTCGGACAATCTCGACGCCCTCTATCAGGCATTGACGGAGCAGCGTTCCTTCTCCGCCGACGCCGGCCTCTCCACGACGCAGAGCCTGACGGACTATGCCAGCGCCTCGATCGGCTGGCTCGAACAATATCGCAGCGATGCGACATCGGCTTCCGAAAACACGGCCGCGGCGCTGTCGCGTTCCGACGAAGCCTATTCCAACGAAACGGGCGTCAACCTCGACGAGGAGCTGACGCTGCTTCTCGACATCGAACAATCCTACAAGGCGGCGACAAAGATCCTGAACGTCATCGACGAGATGTTCCAGTCGCTCCTCGACATAGCGAGCTAATCATGAAAGCCTCTTTTGTCTCATCATCGGCGATGCAGAGCGTTCTCAGGCTCACCATCAGCCAGTCGCAAAACAAGCTGCAGCAGGCTTCGACCGAAGCGACGACGGGAACCTACGCCGATATCGGCGTCTCCCTCGGCGCCGGCGCCGCAAAGTCGATCAATCTCACCAGCGCCATCGCCCAGGCGGACTCGTTCAAGACGAGCAATTCCGTCGTCGCGCTGCGCATGGAAGCATCGCAGACCGCTCTTTCGAACCTCAAGGATGCCGGCGACAGCCTTGTCACCAACCTGACCGCGCTCCAGGCAAGCCAGGATACGACGAGCATCGCCGTTGCCCTGCAATCGGCCGGCTCCACCATTTCGCAGCTGATCTCGACGGCAAACACATCGGTCAATGGCGAATACCTGTTCGGCGGAACGAACCTCGACAGCCAGCCCCTGACCGATCAATCCACGGCGGTCTCGGATACGATCGTCTCAGCGCTCAACGATTACGCGACCGGCCTCGGCAAGGACGTCAGCGAACTGACGGGCGAGGAAATCGGCAGCTTCATCACCGATACGGTCGAGCCGATGTTCTCCGAAAGCAGCTGGACGGACGCTTCGAGCGGCTGGTCGACCGCATCGAGCACCGACATGACGAGCCGGATCAGCGGATCGGAAACCATCACTTCGTCGACCAATGCCAATTCCGAAGGCATGCGTTACCTCGCACTTGCCTCCGTCGTCGTCTCCGCCCTGTTCGGCCAGGATCTCAGCTCAGACGCGCAGAGCACCGTCGCCTCCAAGGCGATCGGCTATGCCGCGCAGGCGACCTCCGGCATCGTGACGCAGCAAAGCCAGCTCGGCCTTTCGCAGGAGCGGCTCGAAAAGGCGAACGACGCCCTCGACGCTCAATCGACCCTGCTCCAGGGAAAGCTCGTCGATCTCCAGGGCGTGGATACCTACGAGGCTTCGACCCTCGTCAACCAGCTGCAGACGCAGTTGGAAACGGCTTACACGCTCGTCTCGAAACTCCAGAGCCTCAGCCTGGTCAACTATCTCTGAGGGATTGAAAATGCGCGAACTCAAGCGGTTGCAGATACCGGCCCTGACGCGGGACCCCGGCACGACCTGTTCCGAAATCGTGGCGGAGGCGGCCTTTGCGCTCGCCTCCGGCATCATCGATACGATCCCCTTCATCGGCAGCAAACTCGATGACGGGCAGACGCGGGCCTGGCCGCGATCCGGCGTCTTTACGGATGACGGCGTCGAAATGACGGGCACCCCTCCTGAAATATTCGAGCTTTGCGAGCTCCTGGCAGGCCATATCGAGCGGGGCGCGGCATTCGACGTCTTCGAGGTTTTCCACAAGATTGCGCGGATCGACCGGCTGATCGACTGGAGCCAGGGGGCGGTGCTGTCGCCCGAGCCGCATCCGGTAACGCATTGACAGACGGGGCGAAATAACTTTCCAATGGCGGCACGATCGCGGCAGCGCCGTGAGGGATTAGGGCATAGGCTGGTCTCGCATATGGCTTGTCCGTTGCGGCATTCCGGACTTTGCCATAGGGAGAATGAGGGCGGCTATCGAAGTCTGCCGGCAATGGTCTTTGAGAGACCGAGTGTGTTCTTGATGTCGAAGCCGCGCGCGAAGCTACCCTTCTCCGAAGAGACCCTGCAGGCCATGCTCATCCGCGTGCTGCGCCCGCTGGTCAAGCTCGCGCTTGCCTCCGGCTTCAACTTCACCGCCTTTTCGGCCATTCTTCGCCGTCTCTATATCGAGGTCGCCGAGAAGGAATTCGCGCTGCCGAACAAGCAACAGACGGACAGCCGCATCTCGCTTCTGACTGGCGTCCACCGCAAGGACGTCAACCGGCTGCGCGGGCAGGAGATTTCGGAATCGCTGCTGACCGTCGGTGTTTCGCAGACGAGCCGCATCCTTGCCCGATGGCTGGCCGACCCGCTCTATTGCGATGCCGAGGACAGGCCGAGCGCCCTGCCCCGCACGACAAGCGACGGCAGCCCGTCCTTCGAGAGCCTGGTGAGCGACATTACCAAGGACGTCCATTCCCGCTCCATCCTGGACGACTGGCTGGACCGAGGCATCGTCGTTCTCGATGAGGAGGGCCGGGTCCGGCTCGACCTCTCATCGATCGTCCCGAATGCCGGCGACGATGCCCGCCGGCATTATTTCACCCGCAACCTTCGCGACCACGTGCAGGCGGCCGTCACCAATCTGATGAACGACCCTCCGCCATATTTCGAGCGCGCGGTTCATTATGACGGCATATCTCCGGCGCTCGCCGCCCGGCTCGACGCGCTCGCGCGCGAGGAAAGCATGGCGCTGCTCCTGAAGCTCAACAAGGTCGCCCATCAGGCGATCAAGGACGATCCCGGCGGCAACAGCCGCTGGATCGCCGGGCTCTATGTCATGACCGAAGAGGTTGAGACGGATTCCCAAGCAGACGCTGCTTCCAAGACGGAGGCGGAGGAATGAACCCGCCGATGATCTCGAGAAGGCAGTTTCTGCTGGCCGGCATAGCGCTTCAGATCCTGAAGCCGGGATCTGCCGCCGCGCAGTCGACCGGCGCTTACGACCATGGGATCGGCGGGTCCGGCACCTCCATCCAGGGCGGCGGGGAGAATGAAGACCACGGTATCGGCGGCACCGGCATCGTCGGCACCATCCAGGGCTTTGGCAGCATCATCGTCAACGGCATCCACATACCGTTCAGCGCGACGACGCCGGTCGAGATCGACGGGCGTCGTGTTCCCGCAAGCGCGATGAAGGTCGGCCATGTCGCCCGCGTGCTGCTGACAGGAAAGCGCGCCGCCCGCATCACGATCGTCAGCGAGGTCCAGGGCCGCATCGACAGGGTGGGCAAGACCAGCTTGACCATATTGGCGCAGACGATCGACACGACCGGCGTCGCGACAAAGGGGCTCAGAAAGGGCAAGCACGTCGCCGTCTTCGGCATCCGCAAACCTGACGGCACGATCGTCGCTCGGCGCATCGAGCCCCGCTCCGTTTCCGATGGCGCCCATGTCCGCGGCGTCCCGGTGAAGAGCGGCAAGAGCCTGATGATCGGCCGGCTTTCCTTTGGAAGCACCCATGGATATCTCGCCAACAAACAGACGCTGGTGCGTCTGAAGGCGGTTGCCGACCGACTGATCATTACGCGCATCGAGGCCGAAGCCGTGGTGCCGGGCCTCAAATACGGCGTCGTCAACGTCGAGACCTTCCGGCCCACGGACAGGAGCGGGCAAGGCTCTGGAACCGGAGGCGCCTCGCCTTCCGGCTCGATGCCGCCGTCTCCCGATGGTCATGGCTTCTTCGATGTCTCGGTCCGCGATTCAAGCAGGATGACGGGTTTTCAGGGCGGACGCGTTCCTGATGGATTTGGTTCGCGACCGCCGCGAGGACTGCCGGACCGGCCGACGCCGAATGGTTCGCCCTTCGGTCGAGGTGGACCGGGTGGACCGGAGGGCAGCTTTCCGCCTCCGGACGGGGCTAGCCCGCCACCACCGCCGAGCGCCCCGCCTCCCGGATCACCGTCTCCCGGGTCACCGCCGCCGGCTCCGCCTCCGCGCTGAAACCGCGATCACAAGCGTTGACAAATGGGAAAATTTCCCATTTATTGCTCCTGCGACCCCTGCTTCGGGTGATTCCAGGAAGGGTTTGCCGATTGGCTAACGGGTTCCGCCCCATACCCGCTAGCCAATCGTTTGATTTTCAATCGTTCTGAGACCGTCAAACCCATGTTCCTGAGTAATTACAGCAATGGCCCGTCCCTCAGCTTCGATGGCGCCATCCAAACCAAGCCGTCATCGCGCAAAAGGAAGCAGGAATTGTTTTTGCTGGAACGTGAAACCGACATGCCGGTGGAAATGGACGAACCGGTCGTCGTCGCAACCTGGGAAAACCGCGCCCAGATCATCGACATCATGGGCAGCGCACGCACCATGAGCCAGGAATTTCAGGATCTCTGGAACACCAGCGGCGGAACGGGCCGGCTCAGCCAGGGCGATACCGACAGGCTGGTCGAACTGCTGCGGGAGATCGGCAATCTCAACGACATGCTGCTGCGATTGGCCTGATAGGCGCCGTCGGCAATTTACAAACCCCGTCCGCCCGGATTTAGGTTCCTGCTTCCAATGCGCCGTGGATTAAAACTCCTCGGCAAAGCCAATTCAGCGTCATGACGAACGAGCCACGCGATCACCGCTTCATCGGCGATTTGCTCAAAATCTCCGAAACAATGTTGGTATCGAAAAAATCAAAGCTCGACGCCCTCATGCGCCTGCCGGCCCTCCTTGAGGACGGCCTCAAGGTCAATATCCGCCCCGCTTTGCTGTGAAAGCCTGGCGTAGAAAGATGATGCCGGCTCATGACCGGCCTCGCGTAGATCACGCACCCTTGCGCTTCGGACCGAAAGCTGAGGTTCAGCCATACTCATCTCCTTTGCAATCAGATATAGCGCCCTCGCCGCATGCCATACGATGGCAATTGGTGGCTTGATACCACAAACGGCTTCGAGAATTCACCAACCACCCCAATTTTGGACGATTATCCGCAAGCTGGGAAAACCTGCCGAGCTCTGACATCAGAAGAATTAACCATATCTCAGCGTTCTTCCGAAATAATGCTCTACGTAAATCAGGCCTCTCAACACGCAGGCGCCACAAATTATTTGGAGTCGACCTTGTCTTTTACTATTGCCCGTAGCCTGGTGGCGTTCGGCGTCGCCGTTTCAGCAGGTCTTTTCATCTCGATCGGATTGCAGCAATCGGCGCTCGAACGGCTGAAGGTCAACGGCCCGGTCTACGAGCAGGTCGTCTACGGCAAGGATCTCATCGCCGATATTCTGCCGCCGCCGCTCTTCGTGGTCGAATCCTACATGCTCTCCTTCGAAGCCAGCAAGTTTCCCGAACTCAGCGAAACCAACCTGGCGAAGATCGCAAATCTGAAGGCCGCTTACGACGACCGTCGCGCCTATTGGAAAACCACCCGGCTGCCGCAGGCTTTGAAGGACGAACTCGAAAACGACGTGCTGGCCAAGGGTGACGCATTCTGGGACGTGATGAACCGCGAGATCATCCCGGCGCTGAATGCAAAGGATGAAGACAAGGCGCACGGTGCAATCGAGCAATTGCGCGTCGCCTTCCATGCGCACCAGGATGCCGTGGAGAAACTCGTCGCCAATTCCGACGCCTTCCTGAAGGGCGAGGAAAAGAACGCAGCCTCGGAAATCGTGACTTGGACGATCTATGCGGGTGCGGCCGGCTTCGGCTCCTTCGCGCTGCTGCTGGTGGGGCTCCATCTCCTGCGCCGCCGCGCAATCGTGCCGCTCGACGGTATGAAGGCCTATATGGGCAATCTCGCCGAGGGCGATTTTTCGACCGAAGTTCCCTATGCCAACCGTTCCGACGAAATCGGCGCCATGTCCAAGGCGGTCGCGGTCTTCCGCCGCAATGCGCTGGAACGCCAGGACGCGCAGAAGCGTGAAACGGCGCTTCGCAATGCCGAATTCGAGCGCGAGCGCAGCCAGATGGCCGAAAAGGCGGCCGAGGAGCAGACACGCGAAACCGTTATCGACGAGCTGACATACGGCCTGGACCAGCTGTCGCACGGCAATCTCGATTGCCGGATCACGACACCCTTTGCCACCGCCTACGAGACCCTGCGCGCGAAGTTCAACGACAGCATGAACGCGCTTTCCGCCTCGATGGCCGAGATCGCCAATACCTCCCGGCAGGTCGGCAGTTCCTCGACCGGCATCACCAATGCGGCCGATAGCCTCGCCTCGCGCACCGAGCAGCAGGCAGCGATGCTCGAAGAGGCCACCGCTGCGCTGAAGGAGATGAACGCCAAGACCAAGGACGCCTCGCGCCATGCCGGCAGGGCGACCGGAATGATGGCCGAGACCCGTAGCAGCGCCGAACATTCGGCCGCCGTCGTTCGCGATGCGATCGCCGCCATGGAGAGGATCGAAGGCTCGTCCGCCCAGATCGGCGAAATCGTCAACGTCATCGATGAAATCGCCTTCCAGACCAATCTCCTGGCACTGAATGCCGGTGTTGAAGCCGCCCGCGCCGGCGAGGCCGGCAAGGGTTTTGCAGTCGTCGCACAGGAAGTCCGCGAACTCGCCCTGCGCTCGGCCAATGCCGCCAAGGAAATCCGGGCGCTGATATCAACCTCCTCGACCCAGGTGTCCACCGGGGTGGAGCTCGTCAACCGCACCGGCAAGGCGCTTCTGGAGATCGAAGGCCAGGTCGAACAGGTGTCCAGCCTCATCGCCCGCATCGTTTCCGTCTCCTCCGAGCAGGCCGTAGCGATCGGCGAGATCAATGCCTCCGTCAGCGCGCTCGATGAGGTCACCCAACGCAACGCCGCCATGGCCGTGGAAACCGTCTCCGCCTGCCGCGCGCTCGGCGGTCAGACGCAGACGCTGGAAGGGGTGGTCGGCCGTTTTCAGATCGATGCGCCGGTCAGCGGATCAAAATCGCAAAGAGCTGCCTGATGGCGGTTGCGGCGTGACGGATTCACGCCGCGGACGAACCTTATCGGGCTTGCGGCGTTTCACGGCAATGGAAATCATGATCGTGACACCCGCACCATCGCTGCACCAGCCTCTCGCGGCAATGATCTCCGAAGCCGCGGGGATTTGATGCCGACTTCCGCCAACACGAAACGCCTCACGTCGATCGAGCGCGAAAGAATCCAGCGCGCCGTCCGCATCGCCCGGCTGATGGACACGGCGGTCAGGCTGCCCGTCGTCGGCGTGCGGATCGGCGCGGATTCCGTGCTCGGCCTCCTTCCCGCCGTCGGCGACGTCGCCACCTCGCTCATCGGTCTCTACATCCTCAATGAAGCGCGGCGTCTCGGCGTTCCCAACCACAAGCTCGCGCGCATGGCGGTCAATCTCGGCATCGATGCGGCCGGCGGGACGGTTCCGCTGATCGGCGATGTCTTCGACGTCTATTTCAAGTCCCATCGCCGCAACGTCGGCATCATCCTCGAACACTTCGGCATCAGCGAAGACGAATTGGACCGGCGCGCAGCTAGAGGCTCCGTCTAGAGCTCGGTCAAGGCGCCGGCCGTCTTTACCGCGTGATCAAGAACGAATTGCAGCTTGGCGGCGTGGCCGAAACCCGGCTCATCCGGCTGCCTTGCTCGCACGGCGTTTGCAAATCGCTGGAAATTGGTGATGACCGGTTCGACCTCGATCTTGCGCCAGATTGCCTTGTCGGCGTCGGCGCCTTCGCAGGTCCTGAGTGTCGAACCTTCAGGCGTATGCACCACCTCCAGCGCGCCCTTATCTCCATGCAGGCGCAGGCGCAATTCGTTCAGATGGCCGGTCGCCCAGCGCGTGGCATGGATGACGCCAGCCGCACCGTTTTCGAGCTCGGCCATCATCAGGAAACTGTCATTCGCATCGAGCTCGTATTCCCCGATCCGGTTCCCAGGGCTTTTGTCGAAAACCTTGAGATGCGACGCCGCCGCCTTGACGTCGCTGCCGGCGGCAAAGACCGCGAAGTCGAGAATGTGGATACCGACATCGCCCAGCACGCCATTGGAACCGTGCTTCGTCGACAGGCGCCAAAGCCATTGCGACTCTTTGGTCCAATCGCCCCAGGCCTTGGAGACCAGCCAGCTTTGCAGATACGAGGCTTCGAAATGGCGGATCGCACCGAGACGGCCGTCCAGCACCATTTTTCGCGCGGCCTGAAGCGGTGCCACGTTGCGATAGGTCAGGTTCACCATCGTGACCTTGCCGGATGCCGCCGCGGCGTCGGCCATCTCCTTGGCCTCGCGATAGTTGACCGCAAGCGGCTTCTCGCAGAGGACATGCTTGCCGGCGCCGAGTATCTTCATCGTTGTGGAATAGTGCGCGCGATCCGGCGTGACATTGGTCACGGCGTCAAACTCCCCCCACGCAAGGGCGTCATCGAGCGATGTGAAGGTGAGCGGGATGCCATGCCTGAGCGCGAAGGCCCGCAGCCGGACCTCGTCCGTATCGACGGCGGCAACAATTTTGACGCCGGCGATTTCCGAGAAATTCATGGCATGGGTATTTGCCCATCCTCCGGTTCCGAGAATGATCAAGCGCATTTCTGTCCTCATGGTCGTTTATCGAATTCAGCGGTAACCGGCTTCGCCGGCCTGGTGCAGTTTCGGGCCGCGTTCGACGATCGGCTCCAATGCCTTTTCTACCGGCACATTTGGAGCGTCGGTAATACCAGTCAACGATCCCTCGGGGTTATAGGCCCACTTGACGCCGTTGATCAGCACCTTCTGCACCGTGGCGTCGTGATAGGTCGGATAGGTCTCGTGGCCGGGGCGGAAATAGAAGATGTTGCCGGCGCCGCGCCGCCACGTCAGGCCCGAACGGAACACTTCCCCGCCCTGGAACCAGGAGATGAACACCGTTTCGAGCGGCTCCGGCACCGAAAACTGCTCGCCATACATTTCCTCGTTCTCAAGCTCGAAATGTTCGCCGATGCCGGCGGCGATCGGATGGCGTGGGTTGATGGTCCACAGCCGCTCGCGCTCGCCCGCCTCGCGCCATTTCAGCGCGCAGGGTGTACCCATCAGCCGCTTGAAGATCTTCGAGAAATGGCCGGAATGCAAAACGAGAAGGCCCATGCCCTCCCAGACGCGCTTGGCGACGCGCTCGACGACGACATCGGACACGGCGCCGTGATCCTTATGGCCCCACCAGGTCAAGACGTCGGTTTCGGCAAGGCGGGCCTCGCTCAGCCCATGCTCCGGCTCCTGCAGCGTCGCGGTGGTCGCGGAGATGGCGGGATCGCCATTCAGCGCCTTGGCGATCGTCGTGTGCATGCCTTCGGGATAGATGCCCCGGACGATCTCATTGATATTTTCGTGGATGTTTTCACCCCAGACGATGGTGCGAATGGTCACGTCGTTCACTCCTGGCAGTTGGATGGATCGGGTCTTGTGAGGAATATCGATCTTGGGAAGATCAGGCGGCCTGCATCGTTGTCCGCTCCAGCGCCCGGCCGGACCCGTCGAAACGGTGGACATGGCCGGCAAGCGGCGCAAGGCCAAGCGCCTGCCCCGGCTCGTGACGGGAGACGCCCGTCTCCCGCACGATGAGCGGCTCATCCGCCCCGATGTCCACATAGACGAAGCTGTCGGAGCCGAGGATTTCCGAATGGATGACCGTGCCGCTCCAAACCGGCGCTTCGGCCGTGATGCGAACATGCTCCGCGCGCACGCCGATCGTATGGCTGTCATAGGGCTGCGCCAGCCCGCCGGACAGGAAATTCATTTTCGGCGAACCGATGAAGCCGGCGACGAAGACCGAATTCGGGCTTTCGTAAAGTTCCAGCGGCGTGCCGATCTGCTCGACGACGCCGTCTCTCAGCACGCAGATCCGATCGGCCAGCGTCATGGCCTCGACCTGATCATGCGTCACATAGATCATCGTCGTGCCGTGCATGCTGCGATGAAGCTTCGCGATCTCAAGCCGCGTCGCGACGCGAAGCGCCGCATCGAGGTTGGAAAGCGGCTCGTCGAAGAGAAAGACCTTGGGATCGCGCACGATCGCCCGGCCGATGGCGACGCGCTGACGCTGACCGCCGGAAAGCTGTCGTGGCAGACGGTCCAGGTAGGGCGAGAGCTGCAGCATGCCGGCAGCCTGTTCGACGCGCCGGCGGCATTCGTCTCTGTTGCTCCCGGAAAGCTTCATGCCGAAAGCCATGTTGTCGAACACCGTCATGTGCGGGTAGAGCGCATAGGACTGGAACACCATGGCGATCCCTCTCTTGGACGGGGCATGCCGGTTTACCATCTCATTGTCGAAAGAGAGGGTTCCCGAGGTGATGTCCTCGAGCCCGGAGATGAGCCGCAGCAGCGTGGACTTGCCGCATCCCGAAGGCCCGACGAACACCATGAACTCGCCTCGGCGGATGTCCATCGTTACGCCCTTGATCACCTCGAAGGCGCCGAAGCTCTTGCGGATATTTTCCAATCGGATTTCAGCCATGTCCTACTCCCTCAACCCTTGACGCCGCCGGCGGTCAGCCCCGAAATGATCCGGCGCTGGAATATCAAAACAAGCACAACGACCGGCACGGTGACGATCACCGACGCCGCCATGATGTTGCCCCAGGGGATTTCGAATTCGCTGTTGCCTGACAGCAGGGCGATGGCGACCGGGACGGTTCGCTGCGTATCGGACGATGTGAACGTCAGCGCGAAAAGGAACTCGTTCCAGGCGGTGATGAAGGCGAGCAGCCCGGTCGTCACCAGCGCCGGCCACATCAGCGGCATGAACACCTGGGTGACGATGACCCATGGCGAGGCGCCGTCGACGATCGCCGCCTCCTCGATCTCGATCGGCAATTCCCGCATGAAGGTGGTCAGCACCCAGACGGTGAAGGGGAGCGTGAAGATCATGTAGGAGAAGATCAGCGCGAAGGGCGTGTTGAAGATGCCGATCCAGCGGATGAGTTCGAAGAGGCCGGCAAGAACGGCAATCTGCGGGAACATCGACACCGAGAGGATCGTCAGCATCAACAGCGCCCGTCCGCGAAAGTGCACCCGAGCCAAAGCGAACGAAGCGGTGATCGAAAGCAGTAGCGATGCCGATACCACGACGCAGGCGATCATCGCGGAATTCGCAAGACTGCGGACGAAACCGCCCTGCCCCATCACCGAGGCATAGTTGCCGAAGGAGATCGAGGTCGGCCAATAATCGACTTTGAAAAGGGCCGTGCCAGTCTTCAGGCTGGTGAGGATCGCATAGTAGAATGGAAACACCGCAATGATGACGATGATCGTGACGAGCAGGTAGAAGAGCGTATTCTTGGTGATCGAAAGCAGCATCAGCGTTCCTCCCCGCCGAGCCTGACGCGGCCGAGCCAGATATAAAGGACGGTGACGGAAGCGATGATGAGGAAAAGCACCGTCGAGGCGGTAGCGCCGTAGGCGAACTTGTCGAAGTCGAACAGGTTTTCCCGCGCCATCACCGACATGGTCTTCGTCTGCGCATTGTTGGGCGTCAGAACATAGATCAGGTCGAAGATGCGCATCGCATCCAGCATCCGGAAGATCACGGCAACCATGATGGCAGGCCGGATCAGCGGCAGCGTCAGGCGCCAGAAAACCTTGACCGGATTGACGCCGTCGATCCTGGCCGCTTCATAAATATCTCCCGGCACCATCTGAAGTCCGGCAAGGATCAGAAGCGCCATGAAGGGCGTCGTCTTCCAGACGTCGACGATCAGCACGGCGATCATCGCCGTTTCCGGATTGGCGGTCCAGGCGATCTTCTCGCTGATCAGGCCAAGGCCGAGCAGGACATCATTCAGAATGCCGAACTGGTCGTTGAGCATCCAGGCCCACATCTTGGCCGAGACGATGGTCGGGATCGCCCAGGGAATGAGGATTGCCGCCCGGACGATGCCACGCCCGACGAATTGGGCGTTCAGCACCAACGCGACGATCAAGCCGAGCACAGTCTCGATCGTGACCGAAAGGAGAGTGAATTTGGCCGTGTTCCAGACGGCATTCCACCAGACCGGATCGGCCAGCAGGCCGCGATAGACGGTCTTTCCGCTCTTCAGCGTCACCCACGACAGATAATTGGCAAAGCCGACGAACTCAGCATTGCCAAGGTCGTTGAGCGACGCATTCGTAAAGCTGAAATAGATCGTTCTGAACAGCGGCCAGCCGGCGACGATAGCCAGGATCAACAGCGTCGGCGCCAGGAACACCCAGGCCGATCGGATGCGCTCGGATCGCAGCTCCGTAGAGGCCCTGAAACGGGAAACCCTAGGTTCAACTGCTTGTGGAACTGCGATTTCAGTCATGAAAGCCTAGCCCCTGTTTAGCCCTCCGGAGACTGGACCGACGACCTCCCGGCCGCCGGTCCCGTTCATCACCAGGCGTCGCCCTTGAGGGTCGTCAGGTCGGCTTCGAGGAGCTCGAGGTTCTCGGCGGCCAAGCCGCTGCCGGACAGCGTATTGTGCACTGCCGTCCAGAACTTCGAGGACACTTCGTTGTATTTCACCTTGGCGGTTGCCGAAGGACGCGGCACCGCATCCTGGAAAATGGGTTTCCAGTTGGGCATGAAGGGCTGCGCGGCGGCGACATCCTTGTCGTCATAAAGGTCCGTCAGTGTCGGCAGATTGGACAGCTCGATGGCGCGGGCCTTTTGAACGTCCTTCGACGCCAGGAATTTTACGAGCGCGATGGCTGCTTCCTGCTTTTCCGAATATTTCGACACCGCCAGGTTCCAGCCGCCGAGCGTCGAGGACGGCTTGTCGCCGGCGGCCGCGACCGGCAGCGTCATCACGTCGAACTTGCCCTTCACGGCGCTGTCGGCGCCGTTGCCGAGGGAATAGGCATAGGGCCAGTTGCGCATGAAGACGGCGTTTCCGGTCTGCCAGACGCCGCGCGATTCTTCTTCCTGATAGGCGAGCACGCCGGGCGGGGAGATCGTGCCGATCCAGCCTTTGGCGCGTTCAAGCGCTGCCGCCGCCTTTTCGTTGTTGATCGAGATCGTCCCGTCCGGCTCGACGATTTGGCCGCCGCCCGACGACTTCACCCATTCCAGTGCGTTGCAGGTCAGCCCCTCGTAGGAATTGCCCTGGAAGACGTAGCCCCAAAGGTCCTTCTGGCCGGCCTGGCGTTCCTTATCCTGGACCTCCTTGGCGGTTGCAGCCATCTCGTCCCAGGTCTTCGGCGGCTGCTTGCCGTATTTCTCGAGTAGGTCCTTTCGATAAAACAGCGCCGGAGCATCGGTAAACAACGGCAGCGCCACGAGCCGGCCGTTGACGGTCTGCGAGGCGATGATCGACGGGAAGAACTGGCCGGCCACGTCCTTGGTGGCTTCCTTCAGATCAATGAACTGGTCGGCGAGCTGCGGCGCCCAGATGACATCGGTCTGATAAACGTCGATGTCCTTGTTTCCTGCGGCAAGCCACAAGCGATATTGCGAGAACTGCTCGCTGCTCGATGACGGCATGGTGACGAGCTTCACCTGATTGCCGGTCTCCTTCTCGAAAATTGCGAGCTGCTTGTTCAGGAATTCGACGTTTTTCCCCGTGGTGTTCGCAGCAAACGAAATTTCGGCGGCATGGATGGGGCCAGCGGCGATAGCGAGGCCAAGCGCGGACAAGGCCAGAGCAAACTTTTTCATAATCTCCTCCCAGAAATTGAAATCGATTTGGCACACGGACCATTGCAGAAGGCTTCGGCGACGTCAAGATACCAAAACGGCTTCCGATGGTTGTACTTGCATGATAAAAATGCCTGAAATGCACGGTTAAAGGCATAAATTCCGGAGCAACAAATGATATTTCAAAGCCACACAATTGAAAACGTTTTCAATTTTCGCCGAATTGGCACTTGGCCGTTGCGCATCGCCAACGCATCGTCCATTGATTTCCGGGACAAAGAAGACACCGATGAAACTTCGTGAATTTGCAAAGCAGCTTGGGCTTTCTCCGACCACGGTCAGCCGCGCGCTCAGCGGCTATCCGGAGGTGAGCGAAACCACGCGTGCCCGGGTTGCAAGCGAAGCAATGCGGCTCGGCTATCGCCCCGATATCAATGCCGTGCGGCTAAAGACCGGGCGGGCCGGAGCGATAGGCGTCATGATGGGGCGCTCGGGAGAAATTCATTTCGCTGAATTCGTGTCGGGCATGGCGCAACGCCTGGAAACGACCGATACGGATATTCTCATCACACCGATTACCGCGCACAATGACGACGACGAGATACAGGCCTACCGGCGCCTAGTCGAAAGCCGCCGGGTGGACGCCGTGATCATTCATTCGCCTCGCCCCAGAGACCCGCGGATCGAGATGCTGAATGGCTTGGGCGTGCCTTTTCTGGTCCACGGCCGCTCGGAGACCGAGCATGTGCATGCGTGGCTCGATATCGACAATGAAAATGCCGTGCGCCGAACCACCGAGCACCTGCTCGATCTCGGGCACCGGCGCATTGCGATGATCAATGGCCTGCGAGGCAAGACCTATTCGATCCATCGCGAACAGGGTTTTCGGCTAGCCCATCAGGAGCGCGGGCTCACCGCAGATCCCAACCTCATGGCCTGCGACAAATTCTCCGACGAGAGCGGCTTTCGCCATGCCCGCTCTTTTCTGGAGAGCACCAATGCGCCGACCGCCATCGTTGCCGGTTCGACGATGACAGCGCTTGGTGTCTACCGCGCCGTCCGTTCGCTCGGAATGACGGTGGGGCAGGATGTTTCCGTCATCGCCCATGACGACGTCTTTCCCTATCTGACGGCCGAGAATATGGTCCCGTCGCTCTCGACCACGCGATCCTCCATGCGCGCCGCGGGCACACGCTGCGCCGAACTGACACTACAGCTCATCGCCGGCCGCCCCGCAGACGAGATCCACGAATTATGGCCGGTCGAACTGATCCTGCGGGAAAGTACCGCGCCGCCGCGCTGATGAGAGCAACCTCCCGATGCACGACTGTGTAGCCGCTGAAGTCCATCAGCCGGCATCGCGCCGCACTCCGCCATTTGCACGCACCAGCGCCATCAGCATCGGACCGATGGCAAATTCGCCTCTCTCGGTCCTTCGGGTGAGATCGCGGAGATAACCGCCGGGCGAATTGATGTGTCCGCCCCTTTCCAGAATGCAGGCGATCACCGTCGCCGCGTTTTCCGGCCCCATGCCGGCGCAGGCTTCCTCATAGGCCGAGGGGCTGACGCCGAGCATAGAGCGGACGACGACCGCAGCCGACATCAGGTCGCGCCAATTGCCGATCGTTCCGCCTGGCCCATAATCGAGAATTTGCGGGCAGGCCTGGAGAACGAGGCCGAGCGGGAAGGATTTCAGCGTATGACCCGCCATCGCATCTGCCGCGCCGGATTTCCTGCCGGTCGATGCCGGATGTTTCAATCTTTGCTCGTCCTGCGGCCCGGCGATCGGGTCGTTATCGGCCGCCGGCTTCGCGCCCTGCTTCGGTTCGAAGCTTGGTTCAAGTTCAGATGTGGAGTTGGGGTTTGAATTCTGTTTGTGGCGCTCAGTTTGAGACTCATTGGCGTCTATTTTTCTTAATTTTATATGTCTTTCCAGCAGGTTGACGGCTTCGTCGCGCAGCAGGCCCATCTCGTCGAGCAGTGAAGCCAATTCCTCGGCCCCTGCCACACGCGGAATCCTGCGCACGAGATCGCGAAACATCAGCGACATCTGCTCCCAGTCGCCCGGTACGGTTTCATCGAGCGCTGCCGAGATCAGCTTGGAGATATCCCGCCGGCAGAGAGTGAGACGTTCCCTGGTCGCCCGGATGAGCTCCCGGTCGGCAACCACCTCGGCGGCCAGACCTTCAATCTCGACCGCGCGGGCGAGCAGTGGCGCGACGCTGAAGCCGAAAGCCTCACCAATCTCCCCTGCCCTGTCTCGGCGCGCATAGCGCTTTCCGTTCGGGCTGTCCTTGCGCAGGATCAGACCGGCCTCGACCAGCACGGCAAGATGCCGCCGCAGTGTCGCCGGCGTCATTCCCCGGGCACGAAGCGAAAGCTGCGCGTTCGAAGGAAAGACGATCAGGCCCTTCTCCTCGGAAATCTCGTCATCGGGATAGAAGGTCAAAAGCGCATCGAGCACCGTCAACGCCCGATCGGTCACGCCGAGCACCGGGCGCGCCTCGCAGATCGCCCTGAACAGCTTCCACTTGCTGCGTCTCATTCCCGGCTCGATGGTCTCGGCCAGTTGCTGGCTTGCCAGCATGCCAAGCGACATCGGCCGCCGCCCAAAGGGCGTCGTCACATATCCACTCTCCATTGCCTTCACCTTCGTTCAGGCAAAAGAAAACCGTCCACCACTTTGGTGCCTAAGAACGCTTGACTGTGATTCGTGGAAATGCGATTCTCGATGTGCTTAAGATCTGAGAAGGGCTTCCACGACGGCGTCGTTGGGGGCCTTTTTCTTTTGCGCGCTACGCTCCTCTGTGCTTTTTGAACTCCTGGAACAGGCCCTGCAGCCGCTCCTGGACGAATTGATCGAAACCGGGCGCGGTCTTGCTGTCGAAGACGAAGGTGGCGCCGGACGCTGTTTTCTTGACTGTCACCGGCACGCCGCTGACCTCGGATTTGACCGCGGCCGGCTTTGGTGCCGCAGCCTTCTTCGCTGCCAGAACGAATGCCCGGTGAAACCGCTCGTCGCTCGAAATCCTGCGCGCGTCGTCCGCGGACAACTCCGCGGTGATCTTGTCGGCATCGGCATTTTCCAGCCGCTCGCCCAGTTCCAGCCATCGCCGCCGGCCGATATCAGGCGCAGCACCGATGGCATTGATGAGCGCCAAGGGCACCTGCCGTATCACGATCAGCATCCTCGACAGCGCCGCCTTGTCGACGCTCAGCGCCGCCATGATGACGTCGCGGCCGAAGCCGCGTTCCTCTAGCCGCGACGCGAAGAGGGCGCGCTCGACATAGGAGAGATTGGTCCGGGCGCTGTTTTCCTGGCCCTGGCTGACGACCAGCTGGCCATCTGTCAGATCGCGGACGACCGCGCGCACCCTGATGCCGATCTCTCTCGTGGCCGCCAGGCGACGATGGCCATAGGCGACCTGATAGCGGCCCTTGGCTTCCGGATGCGGACGCACGAGGATCGGGACCTGCTGCCCATGCTCGCGGATCTGCTCGACCAGCTCGGCGAGTTCAGCCGCGTCGATCGCCAGGCGGTCGCTGACGAAAGAACCGTCGATCAGGCCGGGATCGAGTTCGACGATCATCTGGCCGGCGGCAAGCTGCCGTTCCAGCTCGCTGGCGCGTTCCATCTTTTCGGTGATGTTGCCGAGCGTCTTGGTGATGCCGCCGACCGGCCCGCCGCTGCGCTCCTGCGGCACGAAGCCGGCAATCGGACGATTGTCGCGTGGCGCGACCGCTTCGGCCCTTGCCGGGTTCGGTGCGGAAATTTCGATGAGGTTCTTGCGCGCCATCCTATCTCCTTCCCCAGGTGGAGCGAATATGCGCTTCGATCTCACCATTCACGAGGTTCAGCGACTCCAGCGCCCGATCATAGGTTCCGCGCGTAAACTGCGACCGCTCGACCTCGTAGAGGGTCTGCTTGGTGACGCCAGCGTCGGAGACGGCCGTCGATTTCACCATGGCGTTGTGGAGCATGCGATTGCCGAAGATCGCCCGCATGAAGCCGGTCATCTGGCTTTGCGGCCCGTCATTCGGTTCGAACCGCGTCACGAGATAGCGCATCCAGTCATAGCTGGTGCGCCCGCCGGCCTTCTCGACGACGGACATGAGTTCGCTCGTCATCGTCAGGAACTGCGACATCGACATGACGTCGAGCATCTGCGGATGGACTGTGATCAGCACCGAGGTCGCCGCGCAGAGCGCCGACATCGTCAGGAAGCCGAGCTGGGGCGGGCAGTCGATGACGACGACGTCGTAGAGGCTTTCGATATCGGTCAGCACCTCGCCGATGCGGGCGAAGAACATGGTCTCCGCCGTGCCCGACGTCATGGCCTTCGGCGTCTCATGCTCGAATTCCATCAGTTCGAGATTGCCGGGGATGAGATGCAGGTTCGGCGTATAGGTGGCGCGCACGATATCGGCGATCGGGCGCGGATTGTCATAGCGGATTGCGCCGTAGATCGTTTCGCCCTCGCCGACGTCGAATTCCGGCTGATGGCCGAACAGCGCGGACAAGGAGGCCTGCGGGTCGAGGTCGACGGCAAGCACGCGGTAGCCCCGCAGCGCCATGAATTGCGCAAAATGGGCCGCGGTCGTGGTCTTGCCCGAGCCGCCCTTGAAATTCATCACGGAGACGATCTGGAGCTTTTCGCCCGGCCTGCGGAACGGAACATATTTCGGCGTTCCGTTCCGTTCGTCGAGGACGCGGCGGATCCGGTCCATGTCCATTGCGCTGTAGAGCCTGCGGCCATTCGGCAGCGGATCGGGCCCATGGCCGTCGGCCGCAACCTGCCTGAGATAACCTTCGCCGATGCCGATGAAAGCCGCGGCCTCCGCCGGAGAAAATGTCCTGATCGTCTTTTGCGACAGCGGGGGAAAGATTTTGGCCTGATGCTGCTGAAGCTGATAGGACAACTCCTTCGCATCCGTTGCCAGAAGCGACGGAAGGTGCTCTTGATCATCTTGAAGAGCAAGACTCGGCTGCATGATCTCTTTCCCACGTAACTGCGCAATTTTGAACGAAAGCGCTTCAGTTGCGCAGTTACTATATGCCGCGATTCGTGACTGAATTACAAATGCTTAACCAGAACCACGCATCAAGCCCCGGCAAAGGGGGCCGAAACCAAGCGATTTGGCCACTGGACGGGGCTGATTCGCATTGCCCGAAATGCCGAACAGGCAAGGGCCCTCATTTTGTTATACATATGAAATTCATTGGATTTTGCGACGCCGCTCGGCTGAGCAGCCAGCCCGAGCAATTCTCGCTATACCCGTCTAACCTCGACGAGCAGCCGCAAATAGCCACCGGCTGTCCTAGTCGCGGTTTGCAACCATCGGCAAGCTTCCCTCGTTTGGAAGACGGGAATCGACCTGTCGGGCGGCGGACACAAGGCGTCTCTTTGCACGGATCGCATGCCATTGTTGATCTATCAGGACGCCGATGAGGATCACGCCGCCCATGACCGCGAAGTTCAGCGACGACGGAATGCCGAGCAGGTTCACAAGATTTTGCAGCTCTTGCAACAGGACTGTGCCGAGCACGACGCCGACGAGCGACCCCTCACCGCCACGTAGCGAAAATCCACCGAGCACGGCGGCGGCAATCGCATAGAGTTCGTAGAATTGACCATGGCTCGCGGGCGAGATCGAGCGCGTGTACATGGCGAAATAGATCGCCGAGAGCGCCGTAAGCAATCCGCAGATGACATAGGCGCTCATAACCAATCGATCGGTCCGAATACCGGAATAGCGAGCAGCCTCTTCGTTTTTTCCGACCGCGTAGAGATAACGCCCGAAGACGGAACGATGCAGCACCAGCCACATGGCGACGGCAATAATGATCAAAGCAATGAAGGTGACGGGAATGCCATAGAACCGCCCGGCTGTTAGAAATTCGAGTTCTGGGAAACTCTGCCCGAAGGCAAACCCCGCCGTTCCGTCGGCAGTATAGAAGCGCGCTGCCCCCCGATAGATCAAGAGGCCGCAGAGGGTCACGACAAAGGGCTGCAAGTTGAGCCGGGTGATAAGCCAGCCGTGCACGGCGCCTATGACTGCGCCAAGCAGGAGAATGAGCGGCAGCGCCAGCGCCCAGGGCATATATTGTACCGCAACGAAATCGACGAACAACACGCCGAGAAGCGCCACGAGCGAGCCCACCGAAAGCTCGATACCGCCGGTAATGATGACAAAGGCCTGCCCCATCGACAGGATGCCAAACAGCCCGATCAGGTTGGCGGTGTTCGCAAGGTTGATCGGCAGCAAGAAGCGCGGATTGATGATGGCAACGACGATGCCGACGACGACGATCAAAAGCAGCAGTCCAAGATCTTTTTTGATCATTCGAGATTCCATCCCCGATATCGGTTTCTCATGGCCGCAGCCGCTATTTTACGCTTTTGCCGACAGCAAGCAAAAGGACACTTTCCTGACTGAATTCGTCCTCTTTCAGAATGCCGGCGATCTGGCCCTCGTGCATGACGGCAATGCGGTCAGAAACGCCAATCACCTCCTCCATGTCGCTGGAGATCATCAGGATGGCGACATCGGCATCGGCAAGCGCTCGCATCAGGCCGTAGATTTCATTTTTCGCGCCGACATCGATGCCGCGCGTCGGCTCGTCGAAGATCATCACCCTCGGACTCATCGACAACCATTTGGCCAAAACCACCTTCTGTTGGTTGCCACCGGACAGGGTGCCGGTTCGCGTCGACACGGAAGGCGCCTTGATACCGAGGCGAACACGCTGCTTTTCAGCGGCTGCAGTCTCCCGCTCAGCCGAAAGCATGAAACCGCGGGAAATCCTCGGAAGATCGGCGAGAGTTATATTCTGAGCGATGGGGAGGTCAAGAATGATGCCATTGCGCTTGCGATCCTCCGGCACCAGGAAGATGCCGCGAGCGACGGCGTCCCGAGCAGAACTGATGTCGATTCGGCGTCCGTCCTGCAGAATGGCTCCGCCGTAACTCCGGTCGATTCCGAAGAGTATCCTTGCAAGCTCGGTGCGGCCTGACCCAACGAGGCCTGCAAGCCCCAGGATTTCTCCGTATCTGATTTCCAGCTCAACCGGACGGCCGGGATAAGCACCGGTGCGCACGCCGCTGACCTTCAATGCGACCGCGCCCGGTGAGCGCTGCGGTTTTGCGGTCCGGGCCGCGAGCAGCCGGCCGATCATCAGCTTGACCATCTGGTCGTGGCCGATGTCTTTCCTGGCGAGCGTGCCCACAAGCGTGCCATCGCGCAATACGACCACCCGGTCCGCAACCCGCTCGACCTCGTGGAGACGGTGCGAGATGAAGATTACACTGATACCATCCGCCTTCAGCAACTTGATGATGTTCAGGAGCCGCTCGGTTTCGGCCAGCGGCAGGCTGGAGGTGGGTTCGTCGAAAATGACAAGCCTCGCCTTGATGGACAGCGCCTTGGCAATTTCCACCATCTGCTGCTCGGCAAGGGAAAGTGAGGCTACAGGTGTGTCTGCGGAAAAATTTGCCCCTACGCGCTTTAGGAGTGGGGTCACCAACTCTCGAAGTCGAGCGCGATCGACAAACTTGAAAGGTCCCGCCTTCAACGGCTCACGGCCTAGGAGGATATTGGCGGCAACGTCGAGATTGTCAAAAAGGTTGAGTTCTTGATGCACAAAGGCGATGCCCGATGCAATGCTCGATTCCACAGTGAGATGGCGATGTTCTGCGCCGTCGAGCAGGATCACGCCCCGATCCGGAGCGATCACGCCGCCGAGGATTTTCATCAGCGTCGACTTTCCGGCTCCGTTCTCGCCGACCAAGCCGATGACCTCTCCCGGCGCGATGTCGAGCGACAACCCCTCAAGCGCTACGACGCCTGGATAAGTCTTGCCAACGCCGGAAAGCGAAAGGAACGGCGTTGCAGGCGGGTTCGGTGACGGGATGTCTGAGTTCTGGTTCATCGCCTGTCCATGACTGCTGGTGCTGCGGCATGAAACGTCTTTTGCGGCGGGGAGCACTCCCGCCGCAAAAGAGGATTACTTTCCAGCCATGGCCTTCAGGTTCGCGGCATATTTATCAACGTCATCCTTGCCGATGACTACTGTCGGAATGATGATCAAGCCGTTGCTGGGAACGCCTGATTTGTCGCCCTTGAGGTAGGCGGCCATCAACTTCATCCCCTGATATGCCCATTCGAACGGCTGCTGCACCACGGTTGCCGCGACCGTGCCTTCCTTGACGCCGCCGAGCGTGATCGGATCGTCGTCAAAGCCGACGACCGTGATCTGCCCAAGCTTTCCGGCGTCGCGCAGTGCCTCATAGATGCGTGGCGTGTTATAAGAATAGAAGCCGACCATGCAGGTCACGTCCGGGCTGGCCACCAGTGCATCTTCGACATTCTTTTTTGCGCGCGTCTGATCGATATCGTCGCCGCGCACATCTGTCAGCTCGATCTTCGTGCCCTTAAGCCCGTCCTTCATGCCCTGGATGCGTTCCTTGGCATTATCGGCGCCGAGGAGCCCAACAAAACCGATGCACTTGCCGCCATCCGGCATTGCCTTCTTCGCGATTTCGGCCGCCTGCAGACCCGCGTCGATGTTGGATGAACCAATATAGGCGACACGGTTGGTCTGCGGCGCATCGCTATCGGTCGTGAAGAGAGCTGTCTGTGAGCCGATCTTGTTCAAGCCCTCAGTCTGAGTCTTGGGATCGACCGCGGAAACCATGATTCCCTTGACGCCAGCACTAACCAGGTCTTCCATCAGGCGCTGCTGGATGGCTACCGACGCCTGTTCAGGGTATTTCAGCTCCAGTTGGTAGTCAGGCAATTCGGTCTGGGCCTTCTTCACGCCCGCTTCCGCGGCTTTCCAGAAGTCAGACGCTCCGTTGACAACGAAGGCAAGAGTCGGCTTGTCGGCGGCATCGGCTACTGCAATTGGCGCCGCAGTCAGTATCAGCCCGGCAAGGAACAAGGCTGCATTCCGTTTCAGCTGTTTCATGGCATACCTCCCGAGGGGCCGCACTCGCGCGAACCCGTTTGCGATACACGGCCGGCCGAATGCGCGCCCCCTCCTAGGGCCGTCGCAACGCGACAAGTGGCATTGGTTCCGATCGCCCCCTGACGGTATACAAGAATCTTAATTAGTAAATAGTATTATCAATACGCATCAAAACATTTCATCACGGAGCTGTCAGAGTGAAGTTTTCCGCCGCCATTTGTCTTTCAATGTAGGCATTAACGCGATTGCCAGCACTTTCGGACGAATGCTAATATTAATTAGCTAAGAAGCTGTTTCTGCCAAAAAACTGAGATTGTTCCCGCGAATGCGAAAGACTAAGACCCAAACGAAGCCTGCAATGGACAAGCCCGCCCGCGTGACGATGATGGACATCGCCGCGGCGGCCGGCTGCTCACAGGCGGCTGTCTCCTTCGTGCTCAACGACACGCCCGGCACCCGCATCTCACAGCAGACTCGTGACCGAGTGTTGGAGGCCGCTCGAGCGCTGGGTTACATGGGAACAAGCTATACCATGAAGGCCTCTTATTCGGGACTCGACAACGTCATCGGTTTCGCCGTGGATCAACTCGCCACCAGCCCGGAAGCAATCGTCGCAATCGAGGGGGCCCGGCAAGCTTCTTGGAACACGGGCAACGTGTTGCTGGTTACCCAGACGCTGGGTGATCCAGTCATGGAGCCCAAAGCAATCAGAGCTTTGACGAGCGGGGGCATATCCGCGCTCATATACATGACAATCTATACCAGGGAGATCCAGCTCCCTTCTTATGTCTGTGAGCTTAAGATCCCGATAGTATTGTTGAATTGCTACACAGCTGATCATGCCTTTCCAGCCGTGGTGCCAAGTGAAATCGCGGGGGGGCAGAGCTCCACCCGGCATCTGATCATGCACGGCCACCATCGCATCGGCACGATCACCGGTGAGATTTGGATGCAGGCTGCGCAAGACCGCCTGACGGGATATCGCCGTGCACTTGCGACCGCCGATATACCCTTCGATCCGGAATTAGTCATCGAAGGCGACTGGTCGGCCGGCGCCGGCTACGCCGCGACGATGAAATTGCTTGCGCTGAAAGAACCGCCGACCGCCATCTTCTGCCAGAACGACCGCACTGCCGTGGGATGCTACGAAGCGCTCAAAGATGCTGGGCTCCGCATTCCCCAGGACATGTCGGTCGTCGGTTACGACGACGAGGAAATTTCGCGACATCTCGTACCGGCGCTGACCACTTCGGTCCTTCCGCACCTCGCCATGGGTCAGTGGGCGATTGAACATCTCAACCTGCAGACCATTCCCGGCAAGCGCTATCCAATTACGAAGCTGGAATGCTCGCTCGTCGATCGTCATTCCGTCGCTGCGCCGAGAACCAAGGCGCGGCACATCTTCAATGGCGCGCACGCGCCGCGATAGGGACGAGACGCCCGGAGTGCGCGGCACGGGCTGGATGCCTGTCATGGACGACATCATGCTCCGCCATCAGAACCGAAAGTTTGGTACAACCAAGCCAATCACCAAGTTTCAAGGAGGCCGCTAAGCCGCCATCGATCGATAGAGCCAATCGGAGAGCGTCTGGCCCGCCACGCGCGCCCCGAAATGCGGCAGCAATACGTCGCCGGTCAGTTCGACCCCGAAATACGGGGTGAAGGGATCGGTTATCACCTGTCGCTGGTCTTCGTTCGCCGCGAGGTAGATCCGGGCGATTTCGTCGATGCCGAACTGTTCGGGGCCGCCGATCTCGATGATATTGCCCAAGGGATCTCCGGCTGCCAGTTCCGCCAGGAATGTCGCGACTTCCCGAGCTGCGACCGGCCTCATCGAGGCCGGGGGCAAGCGGAAGACGTTACCTTCGGCGCCGATGTCGATCACGCCGTTGATGAATTCGTAGAACTGCGTCGAGCGGAGGATCGTGTAAGGCCGGCTCGAAGCCCGGATGAGATTTTCCTGCACTGCTTTGGCGCGGAAATAATCGCTTTCCACGAGGCGCGGCGTGCCGACGACGGAGAGCGCGAGGTAGTGCCGGACGCCAGCCTGCGCCGCAGCCGCGAGCAGGTTCTTCGTCGAAGCCTTGAAAAAATCGAGCGCCGAATTGTCGCCGAAGGATGCGGCATTGGTCACGTCGACGACGGCTTCAGCGCCTGTCATTGCCGCTTCGAGGCCCTTGCCGGTCATCGTATCGACGCCGAGCGACAGAGATGCGGCCGTGACGTCGTGGCCCGAGCGCCGCAGATCCGCAGTCAGTTGCGTTCCGATGAGGCCGCTTGCTCCCGCTACCGTGATTTTCATCTCAGTCTCCTCTGTTGCATCGTCCGCATACCCGCGCGGACAGAGAATGACCGGAACGCCGGACGCCTTCCATCATGCTTGGGGTCGGAGGTCCGAGACGCAGGGCATAGCGGAGCCAGCCCAAGGTCTAGGATGCCTGATCGGAAAGACGGAAGAGCCCGCCAGCGGCCGAGAAATCCGGCTACATCCCGCGCAATGCATGGGTTTCCATGAGTTGCGGTTGTGGTGCGCCAGGATTACGGTTCCAACATGAGCGCGCCGGCCCCAAAATGGAAAACAACTGCTGCAGGAAACACTGACGATCCCCCGGCTTTGCCCGCCCGGCCGGAGCGGTTGATAGAGAGGGTCTGGTCGCACCGCCCGCCATTCCTGCGTCTGGCGCTTTTCTTCCTCGCCTATGTGCTCGCCTGCGGCTTCGCCCAGTCGCTCGCGATCGTGCCGGGAACCGGCATTTCCATCTGGCCTCCGGGCGGGCTGTTCATCGCGACCCTCGTCCTCGCTTCCCGGCCCAGCTGGCCATGGTGGATACTGGCGGGCTGCCTAGGCGAGATGTTCAGCAATGTCCTGTGGTTCCACAGCCCGCAAGCCGCGGCCTTCCTGATCTATGTCGGCAACGCTCTCGAAGCGATGGTCGCGGCGTGGCTCGTCAACCGGACTTTGAAGCCCCCGGTTCGGCTCGAAACACTGCAGGAAGTGACCGCATTCATCGTCATCAGCGCCGGAGTTGCGCCGGCCGTCAGCGCGACCATCGGAAGCGCCACGCTTGCCTGGTTCAGCATCCAGTCGCAATCCTTCCTGACGGCCTGGCCCTTATGGTGGATCGGAGACGCGACCGGTGTGCTGATCGTGGCGCCGCTGGCGCTGGTCCTCTTCCACAGCTGGCGCGGCAAGACCCAGCTTTCGACCGGGCAATGGGTGGAGGCGGCCGTCCTGGCGCTGATCTTCCTCGGCGTCGCAGCCCTTTCGCTGAGCGGCTACCTTCCCTTCGCCTATATCATCATGCCGCCTCTTCTCTGGGCCGCGGTCCGCTTCGAATTCAAGGGAGCGGCGGTGTCGCTCGCTCTCCTCGCCCTGATCACCGCGGTCTTCACGATAACCGGCGCCAGCCAATTCGCCGGCGATCCGGAGGCCCAGAAACACAATCAGGTCATGCTGCAGCTTTTCCTGGCGATCTCGGCCTTCTCAGCGCTGATCGTCGCCGCCATATCGCGTCAGCATCAACTGGCGGTGCTTTCCCTGCGCCAGAGCGTGGAAGCGCTCAGCGAAAGGGAACGCGAACTCTCGCAGCTCGTGGACATGGTCCCGGTTCAGATCAGGCGCCTGACGCCGAAAGGCGAGCCGGTCTTCTTCAACAAGCGCCTGATCGACTTTTTCGGTCTCGACGTCGGCGATATGGATCAGCCGGGCACGAGCCGGCTCTCATCGGTCATTCACACGCTCGTTCATCCCGACGACGCGCCGCGGCTGCTCGAGACGGTCCACCGCGCACTCGCCAGCGGCGATCCCTTCTCGATCAAATACCGCATGCGCCGTTTCGACGGAGCCTATCGCTGGGTCGACGGCCGCGCCGAGCCGCTGCAGGATCAAAACGGCGCGATCGTGCAATGGTACGTGATATCGGTCGACATCGATGACGAGATGCGCGCGCAGGAGGCGTTGCGCAACCGGGAACACGAGCTCTCCCAACTGGTGGACATGGTCCCGAGCCTGCTCTGGCGGCTCAGTCCGGACGGCGCTCCAACCTTCTTCAACAAGCGCCTGATCGATTTTCTCGGCCTCGACGTCGCCGAGATGGAGAAACCGGGCATGAGTCGGCTGTCGGCCCTGATCGACGTCGCCGTTCATCCCGACGACGCGCGGAGCCTTGCCGAGGCGCTCAACCATTCCCTCGTCACCGGCGAACGTTTCTCGAAGCAATATCGCCTGCGGCGCGCCGATGGCGTCTACCGCTGGGTGAAGGGCAGCGCCGAGCCGCTGCGTGACGAAAACGGTGAGATCGTCCAGTGGTACGGCCTCTCGCATGACATAGACGACCAACTGCGCGTCGAGGAAGCGCTGCGAGAGCGGGAACGCTCTCTCTGGCAGATCGTCGAAACGCTGCCTGTCATGATCGATTGTGCGGCCCCGGACGGGGAGCCGGTCTATCGCAATCCCCAGCTTCGCGACTTTCTCGGATACAAACTCGAAGAGCTTGACGGAACCGGCAAGTCGCGGCTGGCCGGCACGCTCGACGCCGGCGTTCATCCCGACGATCTCGCCGACGTCAAGGAGAAATACGCCCATTCGCTCGCCACCGGCGAACCCTATGCGCGCAGGCATCGCCTGCGGCGGTTCGACGGCGACTATCGCTGGGTCGAGACGCGGGCCGCACCGATGCGCGATGGCGAGGGCGCGATCGTGCAATGGAACGTCATATGTCTCGATATCGACGGCGAGGTTCAGGCGCAGGAAGAGCTGCGCCTGACGCAGGAGGGGCTTGCCCGGGCGGGCCAGGCGGCGAGCCTCGCCGAACTTTCCGCTTCCATCGCGCATGAGGTGAACCAACCCCTGGCCGCCGTCGTGGCGAATTCCCATGCCTGCCAGCGCTGGCTGATGGCCGATCCGCCGAACATGGAGCGGGCGCAGAGAACGGTCGAGCGCATCATCCGGGACGCCAATTCGGCCGCCGAGGTCGTCAGCCGCATTCGCGCCTTGTTCAAACAATCCGCCGACAGGAGGGTTCAGACGACGCTTTCCAGCATCATCGACGAAGTGCGCAGCCTGATGGCCGACGAGGCCTGGCGGCGGCGCGTTCGCATCGACGTCGAAATCGACGGCAGCCTGCCGTCCGTCGCGATCGATCGTATCCAGATCCAGCAGGTTTTGATCAATCTCATCCGCAACGGCATCGAGGCCCTGGACGCCGCGGCAAGCGACAGGGTGGTCGCGATACGCTCGCACCATGTCGGCAATGCCGTCCAGACCGAGGTCCGCGATTTGGGCCAGGGTATCGAACTTCCCGAGAAGATGTTCGATCCCTTCTTCAGCACGAAGGAAAACGGCATGGGCATGGGGCTTGCGATCTGCCGCTCCATCGTCGAACTGCACGGCGGAAGATTATGGGCGGAGAAGAACGAACCGCGCGGGGCGGCGTTGATCTTTACATTGCCCATTGAAACGAAGGCGGCACCATGACGGCCGACGACCATATCGTCTTCATCGTCGACGACGATGAACGTATCCGCGAAGCGCTCGGCGAGCTGCTGGCCTCGCACGGCATACGCGCCATCGCCTTCGAGTCCGCCTGCGACTATGTGAAAGCAGACAAGCCGGATCAGCCTGCCTGCCTCATCCTCGATATCGAGCTGCCCGATATCAACGGCCTCGAATTGCAGAGGCAGATCGCCGACGCCGATCATCCGCCGATCGTCTTCATCACCGGACATGGCGATATCCCCTCTTCCGTGCGCGCCATCAAGCGCGGCGCAGTGGATTTCCTGACGAAGCCGTTCAACGACGCGGATCTCATGGCAGCGATCCATGCGGCGATCGCCCAGGATCGGGAAAAGAGAGCCGGGCGCGCCGAACTCGACATGCTGAGACAACATTATCTCGACCTGACGCCGCGCGAGCGCGAGGTGCTGCCGCTCGTCGTCAGCGGCCTTCTCAACAAGCAGGCGGCAGCGGAACTGGGGATCAGCGAAGTCACGCTGCAGATCCACAGAAGAAACGTGATGCAGAAGATGGCGGCGGCATCGCTCGCCGATCTCGTGCGCATCGCGGAGAAACTGGAAATACCGATAACCCACTCGCGCCGGGTGGGAGGGAATTGAACATGAACGAAACAAGACATGTCGTGGCAATTGTCGATGACGATCCAAGGCTCCTCGAATCGATGGGCGACCTTCTGGAATCGGCGGGCTATGTCGCCCGCAGCTTCTCGTCGGCGGGCTCGCTGCTCGTCGCCGGGCTGTCCGATCTGGACCTGCTCATCACCGATATCGGAATGCCCGGCATCGACGGCTTCGAACTTCGCGATCTCGTCAGGAAATCACGTCCGGAGCTGCCGGTCTTCCTGATCACGGGCCGCCACGAGATCGCCGATCAGGGCCGCGCTCAGGGCGCCGGCGGATTTTTCCGCAAGCCATTCGATGCCCAGGCCCTGCTGGC
This sequence comes from Rhizobium sp. BR 249, assembly GCF_047445895.1. NCBI lineage: Bacteria > Pseudomonadati > Pseudomonadota > Alphaproteobacteria > Hyphomicrobiales > Rhizobiaceae > Rhizobium > Rhizobium sp. BR 249. The sequence goes on from NZ_JARWKX010000006.1 coordinate 48,656, forward strand.
AGCCATCGCCAATGCCTTGCACAAATCGAGAGATGGAGGGTGACATGAGAGTTGACCAGCCGTTCGTTCGTAGATCGGCGCAACACGGATATGAAGAGGATCAGCCGCTCGTCATGATCGTGGACGACGACGCATCCATTCGCGAGGCCCTGTCGGAACTGATCCTGTCGGCGGGTTTCCAGCCGGTCAGCTTTGCCTCGACCCGCGAACTGCTCGACGCGGATATATTGGACAGGCCCGGCTGCCTGATCCTCGATGTGCGCATGCCGGGAGCAAGCGGTCTCCACCTGCAGAGCCATCTGGCCGAAAACGGCATCGCCAAGCCGATCATCTTCCTCACCGGGCATGGCGATATCCCGATGACCGTCCAGGCGATGAAAGCCGGCGCCGTGGACTTCCTCACGAAGCCGGCGCGGGACCAGACCCTGCTCGATGCCGTGACAGCAGCCATCGCCATGGACGGCGAACGGCGGGCGGAAGCGGCAATCGCCAATCGCAATATCGAACGGCTGGAGACGCTGACGCAGCGCGAGCGCGAGGTTCTCCATGAAGTGGCGCGTGGGCGCCTCAACAAGCAGATCGCCTTCGATCTCGGCATCAGCGAGGTGACGGTCAAGCTGCATCGCAGCAACGTCATGCACAAGATGGAGGCCGGCTCCATCGGCGAATTGATCCGGGCATGGGAAACCCTGCCCGCACAAATGCGCCAAATCGGCTCGCGCTAGCGCCAGCCGGGGCCTTTCAGAGGCGGGATAGCCGCCGCGAACATGCCCATTGCTGTCCACATTTTGCGCGTCCTATCCGATTCGCGCCAAAAACGACCGTGCGGCGCCGTCAATGGGTTTCGGCCTCGCCCGCATGCGGTATCTCTAAATTAAAGCCCGGGGATATGACTGTTGCCCGGCTTTGGTTCCCTAAAGGAGATCTCGCCTTGAACAATCTGTCCCCACCCGCGCCTTCCCCTGGTGCCAACGCCTTCGACAGCGAAGCAAATCTCTTGTCCGCCATGGGCAATGCCAAGCGGCTTCACATTCTGCATCTGCTGGCCGAAGGGGAAATGTCCGTGTCCATCCTGGCCGACGAGGTGGGATTGAGCCAATCTTCGACGTCCCAGCATCTGGCCATTCTTCGAGAACAGGAACTCGTGCAGACGCGAAGGGCCGCCCAGACGATCTACTATTCACTGCAATCCGATGCGGCCAAGGCTATTCTCGATACGCTCGCCGGTATCTTCGGACCGCAGCGTTATACCGCAGCAGAACGTTTCCGCGCCGTCGCCACCTGACGAAATCAGAAGAAGCCGATCCGGCCCTGCTGAGGATGACCTTGCAGGCAATCAGGATCGGCGCCGCGACGGCGAAGCGCAGGGCTATGGCGAAGAACGACGCCATTTCGAACGAGATGACCGCCGCCTGAGCGGCAAGCGCCAGGCCGAGGCCATGGCGCGGCAATCCCTTCGCCCACAGGCCCCTCGGATGTGTCGATCCCTGATGTACGTTTGATGTACGCCTCCTAGACCAGCGTGTGATTACGCCTCCATTGCGAATGGAGATAATGAACCGCATCGGGAACGGAACACCCGGCGGCATGGAGGCGATCATGGACGTATATGAGGCAGTGACAAGCCGGCGATCGGTGCGCGGATTCAAAGACAAGCCTGTGGCGATAGACGTGCTTGAGCGCGTGCTGTCCGCCGCTGCCTGGTCGCCGTCAGGATCGAACATCCAGCCGTGGAATACTTACGTGATGACCGGCGCGCCGCTGGCGGAGCTCAAGACATCAGCCGTCGAGCGCGTCGCCCATGGCGACGCCTGGGACAAGCGGCAGTACGAAATGTACCCGCCCGCTCTGAAGGCCCCCTACGGGGAGCGCCGGTCCGCCTTCGGCAAGGAGCGCTACAGCGCACTCGGCATTGCGCGCGAGGACTGGGAGGCACGCCAGCGGGCAGCGATCGCCAACTGGAACTGCTTCGGCGCGCCCGCCGCCCTGTTTTGCTACATCGACCGCGACCTGGGCCTGCCCCAATGGGCCGATGTCGGCATGTATCTGCAGACCGTCATGCTGCTGCTGCGCGCCGAAGGCCTGCACAGTTGCCCGCAGATGGCGTGGTCGCAAGTTCGCGAGACGGTCGCCGAGGCCCTGTCGCCGCCGGACGGGCTCATCCTCTTCTGCGGCATGTCTATCGGCTACGAGGACCCCGCGGTAAGCTATGCCCGTACAGGCCGTGCCCCGCTCGCCGAGACGGTCACGTTCCTCGGCGATTAATCAAGAGACCCGACACTGGAGAACGCCATGACCACGCATAAAGTAGGCTATCTCATCGGCAGCCTCGCCAAGGACTCGATCAACCGCAAGCTCGCCAAGGCGTTGGTGCGGCTCGCTCCGCCCGAACTTGAAATGTCGGAAATATCCTTCAAGGACCTGCCGCTCTACAGCTACGACTATGACGCCGACTACCCTCCGGCCGGCAAGGCATTCAAGGCGGCGATCGCGGCCGTCGACGCCGTGCTGTTCGTCACGCCCGAATACAACCGATCCATACCCGGCGGGCTGAAAAACGCGATCGACTGGGCAAGCCGCCCTTACGGCACCAACTCGTTCACGCGCAAGCCCTCGGCGGTGATCGGCACGTCGCCGGGGGCGATCGGCACCGCCGTCGCCCAGCAGAATTTGCGCAGCGTGCTCAGTTTCTGCAACTCTCCGCAGATGAACGCCCCGGAAGCCTACATCCAGTTCACACCGGGGCTGATCACCGATGACGGCGAGGTCACGAAAGACACCACCGCCGATTTCCTTCGCACGTTCATGCGGGACTTTTATGTCTTCATCACGAGGGTTCGCTCAGTGCTGCCGAAAGATGCATAGAAGGAACTGGCCGCTCCCATACGGCGGCGGCCAGGTCCCGTTTTTCGAGGTCACTCTCTAAGCGAAGGCGTAAGAGCCGTCCGGCCGCTTCGGCACGCGCCGCTGCCAGTGGATGTAGCCTTCCTCCTGCATTGCCTTCTCGTCCATTTCGACACCCCAGCCCGGCCGGTCGGGACGCAGTTCGAGATAGCCGTCCTTCGGCAGATAGGGATCGACGACGTAGCGGGTTTCTCCCTCCCGCTTTTCGATATCGAGGCCGCCATAGACATAGGCCTGCCCCTTCGGCAGCCGGTATTCGAGAATACGGAAATTCTGCGCGGCGGCCGAGAAATGAACGTTGACCGCGGTCGCAAGCGGCCCCATCGGGTTGTGCGGCGCCACGCCGACGAAGTAGGCTTCGGCGAGCGTCGCGATGCGGCGCATTTCGCTGATGCCGCCGACAACGCAGATGTCCGGCTGGATGAGGTCGGCGCCCTTCACCTGCAGCAGCCGCAGGAACTCGTTCCTGTTGTAGAGCGACTCGCCGGTGGCAAGCGTGCAGTTCAGTCCCTGCTTCAGGTCGCCCCAGGCCTCGATATTTTCCGGCCGCAACGGCTCTTCGAAGAACAGGGGATCGTAAGGCGCCAGCGCATTGCCGAGCTGGCGCGCGGCGATCGGCTCGAAAATCTTGGCATGGGCGTCGAAGGCGATCTCGTATTCGTCGCTCACCGTCTCGCGCAGCGAGCGGAAATAATCCGCCGACGCCTTGACGACGTTGCCCCAGCGGTTGGAGTGCATGTCGATCCGCCAGGGGCTGAGCTTGAAGGCGGTGAAGCCCCACCCTTCCTTCAGGCGGTCGAATTCGTCGCGGGCGGCCGGCGCATCGGGCGCGGTATAGACGCCGGCATAGACCTTGATGCGGTCGCGCACCTCGCCGCCGAGCAGCTTGTAGACGGGGACGTTCGCCGCCTTGGCTGCAAGATCCCACAGGCAATGGTCGAGCGCGGAGATTGCGGCGAGGCCGAGCGCGCCGGGCGGGAAGCGGCTCTGCTGGATCAGCAGGTTGACGAGATATTCGACGCGCGTCGGGTCCTGGCCCGATATAAATCCGTAGAGATAATCGAGCAGCGGCGGCAGCGCCTTGTCGGGGCCGTGATTGTAGCATTCGCCCCAGCCGGTTAGCCCGTCATCCGTATCGAGCGCGACGATCACACGGGGGCGGTCCTTGTCGCGGGTCATGAAAACCCGCATACGGTCGATCTTCATCATCCTGTCCTTCTAGCGATTGAAATAGCTGCGGCGCGCCACGCGCGTCTGCACGTAGACGTGCTCTTTGTCTGTTCCGGGGTTGTAGGCGCCGGCGGCCTGCGGCACCGACACATTGCCGCCGCTCGGGAAGCGCGCCACGAAAGCCTCGTCGATATCGCAGCCCAGTCCCGGACCGTCGGGAACGGCGATCAAGCCATCGACCTGTTGTGGATGCGGCACGATCGTCTGGCGACGGCCGTCCCAATCGTCGTCGAGGCGCTCGAGAATGAGCGCGTTCGGGATCGCCGCCAGCAGATGCAAGGCCGCATATTCCGCCACCGGCCCGAGCGAACCGGAATGCGGCGCCATCTGGATATGATGCGCCTCGGCCATGGCCGCGATCTTCTTCATCTGCGTGATGCCGCCCGCCCGGCCGGTATCCGGCTGGATCACGTCGACGAGCTCCCGTTCGATGAGTTCGCGCTCGCCGAAGATGGTGGCCGAGCGCTCGCCGGCAGCCAGCGGCACATGGGCGGCGTCGCGAATGCGCTTGTAGCCTTCGAGATTATCAGGCGCGATCGGGTCTTCCACCCACATCAGTTCATAGGGTTCGAGCGCCCGCACCAGCCGGCAGGCATCCGCCGGCGTCAGCCACGGCGGCCCATGCAGGTCGATGGCGATATCCATGTCATCACCGACGGCATCGCGGAGTGCTGCGACCTTGCGAACGGGATCGGCCACGCCGCCGCATTTGATCGCCTTGATGCCGCGTTCCTTGAGCGCAAGCGCGCGCTCGGGCGTGTTCGCATGCGAATAGATCGGAATCCTGTCGCGCACCTTGCCGCCGAGCAGCATCCAGACGGGCACGCCGAGCGCCTTGCCCTTGATGTCCCAGAGCGCCATGTCGATGCCGGTCATCGCGCCGCCGCCGACCGTGCCGAGCATGCCGTGCCCCATCATGGCGATATGCATCTTCTGCCACAGGCGCTCGGTATAGGCGGGATCTTCGCCGATGAGCAGCGGCGCAAGGTCATGGATCGCCGTCTGCACGACACGCGGCCAGCCCGAGCATTCGCCGATGCCGGTAATGCCCTCATCGGTATCGATCTTCAGAAACAGCCAGTTTCTGGTGCCTCCGAATTGCTTGGAGGCACCATCACCGGAGCGTTGGTCGGCCGCCCAATTCGAAGGATCTGGTTGGCCGACATGCATCAGAAAGGTGCGAATTCCGGTGATTTTCATCTCTGAGAGCTTCCGTTCTTCAAGTGCTCCGGCTCGACGTAGCGGAAGCGCCTGGAATGATCCCGGTCGCGCGGATCGGGGCGCGGGATCGCCGAAAGCAGCGCCTGGGTATAGGCGTGCTCGGGCGTGCTGCAAACCTTCTCCGCATCGCCGATTTCGACCAGCTGACCCTTGTACATGACGCCGACGCGGTCGCACATGTAGCGGATGACGCCGATGTCGTGGCTGATGAAGATATAGGCGAGACCGAGCTGATCCTGCAGGCGCATCAGAAGGTCGAGCACCTGCGAGCGCACGGAGACGTCGAGCGCCGAGGTCGCCTCGTCGGCAACGATGACGCGCGGATTGAGGGTGATGGCGCGTGCGATGCCGATGCGCTGGCGCTGGCCGCCGGAGAAAGCGTGCGGATAACGCTCGCGCGCCCTCGGATCGAGGCCGACCTGCTCCATCAGATGGCAGACCCGCTCGTCCAGGGCCTTCCCCTTGGCGATGCCGTTGACGAGCAACGGTTCGCCGATGATCTGGGAGACGGTCATGCGCGGGTTGAGCGAGCCGAAGGGGTCCTGGAACACCATGCGCAATTCGCGGCGCGCGGCGGCGAGCGTTTGACCTTTCGCCGTTGCGAGGTCGATGATGTCGCCGCCGGCGTTGCGATAGAGGATTTCGCCGGCGGAGGGATCGATCAGCCGCATGATCGAGCGGCCCATGGTCGTCTTGCCCGAGCCGCTCTCGCCGACGATGCCGAGCGTTTCACCCGGCAGAAGCGAGATCGACACGTCGTTCAGCGCTTTCACCTCGCCGAAATCCATTGAGACGTTGCGCAGTTCGAGGATCGGCGCTTTCGTCCTGTCGAGCGGCGGGCGCGCCAGGCGGATCTCGGCCTTCTGCTCCAGCTTCAGCACCGAGCCGATCAACATGCGGGTATAATCGTCCTGCGGCGCATGGAAGATCTGCTCGACCGGCCCGTATTCCTTCGCCACGCCATTGTGCATGACGAGCACATCGTCGGCGATCTGCGCCACCACGCCCATGTCATGGGTGATGAAGAGAACCGCCATGCCGTTGGCTTTCTGCAGCCGGGCGATCAGGTCGAGGATTTCGGCCTGCGTCGTGACGTCGAGCGCCGTCGTCGGCTCGTCGGCGATCAGCAACTGCGGCTTGCAGGCGAGCGCCATGGCGATCATCGCGCGCTGGCGCATGCCGCCCGAATATTGGAAGGCATAGCGATCCAGCGCCTTCTCCGGCGAGGGAATCTCGACCTGCTTCAGCAGCGAGATGGCTTCAGCGCGCGCTTCCGCCTTGCTCATCCTGGTGTGCAGGCGAAGCGCCTCGACAATCTGGTTGCCGACCGTGTGGATCGGCGACAGCGACGACATCGGCTCCTGGAAGATCATGGCGATGTCGCGGCCGCGGATCGCCCGGATCTGGCGCCCGCGCGGATTGAGGCTGGTGAGATCGGTCGAGCCGCCATTCGGAGTGTTGAGGACAATCGATCCGCCGGCGATGCGGCCGGGCGCATCGACGATCTGCAGGATCGAGCGTGCCGTCACCGATTTGCCCGAGCCGCTTTCGCCGACGACACAGAGCGTCTTGCCCGGTTCGATCGAGAAGGACAGGTCGCGGACCGCGCGGAAGACGCCGGTGCGCAGAGGGAATTCCACCGTGAGGTTCTTCACCTCGAGCAGCGGCTTGCCGGCAATGGGAATGATATCGGTCATGCCGGCCTCATTTGTTGTAGGGGTCGGCCGCATCGCGCAGGCCGTCGCCGAGAAGGTTGAGCGCCATGACGGCGACCACGACGGCGCAGCCCGGCATGAAGAGCCATGGCGCGGTCGCGATCGAGCGGATGTTCTGGGCCTCGCGCAGAAGCACGCCCCAGGAGATCGTCGGCGGCTGCAGCCCGAGCCCGAGGAAGGAGAGCGAGGTTTCGGCCAGGATCATCGCCGGCACCGCAAGGGTGATCGAGGCGATGATGTGGCTGGCGAAGCTCGGCAGCATGTGGCGGAAGATGATGCGTCTTTCACGAACGCCGTCGAGCCTCGCGGCTGCGACGAATTCCTCGGTGCGCAGCGACAGGAAGCGGCCGCGCACGACGCGGGCAAGCTGCGCCCAGCCAGTTAGCGACAGGATGATCGTGATCATCATATATTGCAGCGTCGCCGGCCAGTCCTGCGGCAGGGCCGCGGCCATGGCGAGCCAGATCGGGATCGTCGGCAGCGACAGCACGAAATCGATCAGCCGCTGCATGAAGAAATCGATGCGGCCGCCGTAATATCCCGAAATGCCGCCGAGCACGATGCCGAGCATCAGCGAGAAGAAGACACCGACGAGGCCGATCGACAGCGAGACCTGCGAGCCCTGCACCGTTCGGCTGAAGACATCGCGCCCGAGCCTGTCGGCCCCGAACAGCAGCAACGGCGTGCTCTTGTCAGGTGAAGCGAGGAGATGGATGTTCGTATTGAAGAGGCCAAGCACGGAATATTCATAGCCGCGCCCAAAGAGCTGCACGTCGATCCGCTTCGTGGTGTCTTCCTTGAAGATGGCGGCGAGCGTTTCCGGATCGCGGGTCAGCTTCATCGGATAATAATGCAGGCCGAAGGAAAAGCCGTTCTCGGTATCGATCAGATGCACTTTCTGCGGCGGGTGAAAGGTCGCCCGCGCATTCTGCAGGTTCGGATCGTTGATGGCGAAGAAGCCCGGAACCAGGGCGACGATGTACATCATCACGGTGACGACAAGCGCCACCATGGCCAGCCGGTGCCGGCGGAAAGCCCACCAGATGAGCTGCCATTGCGATGCGACGGCGGTGCGATCCGGCTGAACATTCGTCATGGTGATATCGGCCATGTCAGCCTCCTATTCCAGCCGGATGCGGGGATCGACCAGCGCCAGAAGAATGTCGCTGATCAGGGAGCCGATCAGCGTCAGCGCGCAGATCAGCAGGACGAAGGCGCCGGCGAGATACATGTCCTGCGCCATCAGCGCCTGCAGCAGCAGGGGTGCGGCCGTCGGCAGGTTGAGGACGATGGCGACGACGACCGAGCCGGAAATCAGGTTCGGAAGCAGCCAGGCGATCGTCGAGATGAACGGGTTGAGCGCGATCATCAAAGGATATTTCATCAGCAGGCGGAATTCCGAGAGCCCCTTCGCCCGTGCGGTGACCACGTAAGGCTTCGGCAATTCGTCCAGCATGTTCGCGCGCATGACGCGGATGAGGCTCGCTGTCGAGGAGACGGCGAGGATGATGACGGGAAGCCAGAGATGCGTGAGGAGATCGAGCGTCTTGGCAATACTCCAGGATGCCGTCTCATATTCCGGGGAAAAGAGCCCGCCGACATCCTGGCCGAACTCGACCGCCGCCACGTACATCAGCACCAGCGCCAGCAGGAAAGACGGAATGGACAGGCCGAAGAAGGTGAAAGCGGTGAAGAAGTAGTCGCCGATCGAATATTTCTTCACGGCGGAAAACACGCCGATCGGCAGCGCGATCGCCCAGGTGGCGATCAACGTCGAAAGGGCGAGAACCAGCGTCAGCGCCATGCGTTCCCAGATCAGGTCCGAGACCGGCTGCTGCCATTCGAAGGAAATGCCGAAATCGCCGCGCGAGAGAATGCCCCACATCCATTTGAAATATTGGACGAGCATCGGATCATCGAGACCGAAGCGCTCGCGCAATTGCGCCGCGGTGTTCTGGTCGACGATCTCGTTGGATGCGGCGAGCGTCGCGATATAGGTGGTGACATAATCGCCAGGCGGCAGCTGGATCAGCACGAAAGCCAGGAAGCTGACGGCAAAAAGCGATGGAATCATCCATAAAAAGCGTTTGGCGATGAACACCAGCATGAGGCGTCTCCCGACTTGGACGCCGCCCTCCGGCCCCTTCGGCTTTCACGGCCGGCAAGAGGGAGGGCGAACCTGAATGAAAGCGCCGTGCCATCAGGCACGGCGCTCGAGATCGAAATCAGCTCGTGAAGGTGAATTGCTGCGGCAGCGCAGGTCCGGGATTGGGCCAGGACCAGCTGTCCGGCTCCTTCTCGGGAACATTGCGCAGATTGTTGCGAATGATGCCGAAGCCGCCGACCGCAAGGCAAAGACCCACCGTCTCGAATTCCTCCGCCGCGATATCGAAGATCTGCTTCATGATCGCGCCGCGCTTGTCGAGATCGGCCGTCGAACGCGCCTCGTCGAACAGCTTCATCCGCTTCTTCTGGCTTTCCGGCGGCTCTTCGCCGCGCGCACCGTTGGAGGTGTACCAGAGCGTCCACGGAATGGCGTAACGCGATCCCTGCGGATGGAAGGCGAAGAAGTCGCGCGGGTCGAGCATCGGGTCGAGGCCGCCGGGGCCCGGCCACACCTGCGCATCATGGGCATTGTCGTCGCCGCGGGTATAATAGAGCGCCCGCTCGATCGTGTTGACCTTCATGTCGATGCCGATCTGGGCCCAATGCGTCTTGACCAGTTCCAGGGCATCGACGAGGTCGGGGTTGAGCGTCGGAATGACGTCGATCGAGAAGAACACTTTCTGGCCGTCCGGCCGAAGGCGGAAGCCGTCACCACCCTTCTTGTAGCCGGCCTCATCGAGCATCGCGCTCGCCTTGTCGGCGTCATATTCGGTGAATTGACGCGCATACTTCTCGTGATACCAGGGATGGGTCGGACGCGGCCCGGCCTGGTAGGGCTCGCTCTGCCCGAAATAGACGATATCGATGAGCTCCGGGCGATTGATGCCGATCGACAGCGCCTGCCGGAACGACTTGTCCGCAAACATCTTGCGCATGGCAGGATCTTTGTGGGTGATGTTGAAGTAGATCTGGCACTGTTGCGAGGCCGAAGGCACGAGCGTCAGCAGGCGATAATCGCCCTTCTGCATGTTCTGGGAGAGCGTCGGCTTGTTGGCGAGCACGCTGATGTGACGTTCCTGGATGTCGATCTTTCCGGAGATGACGTTCAGCATCAGCGATTCGACGTCCTGCGAGATGCTGAAGTTGATCTCATCGATGTAGGGAAGCTGATTGCCTGAGGTATCGACCTGCCAGAAATAGGGGTTCCGGGCCATGACGACGCGCGTCGCGCCACCGGCATAGGGCTCCTTGACGACCCATGGATCGAGCGTCGGCTTGTCGACATTGCCCCAGCGCGTCGGGATCTCGATGTCGCCGCAGCGGCTGCGGAACAGCTCCGTCCAGCTGGTGACGCCGGCCTTCTTCGCATCGTCGGCGATGTTGGGATTGTACTTCGGCAGGAACTGGCTGCAATAATGTTTCGGGAACAGCGTCGGATGCTGGCCGAGCGGCGTTGCGAGGTTTTCCAGGTAAAGCGCATTCGCCGCCGCGAAGGTGAACTTTACCGTATAATCGTCGATCTTTTCGACGGTCACGGGCTTGCCGGCAACGGCAAGCTGCGCCGGCGTCGCGCTGTAAAGCTCGGTGTTCTTGACGCAGTCCTCGATCGCGAAAACGACGTCGTCGGCCGTGAAGGGATGGCCGTCGGACCAGCGCACGCCTTCGATCAGATGGAAGGTGAACTGCGTCGCGTCGTCACTGACCTCCCAGCTCTCGGCGAGGTTCGGTTCCACGGCGGTAAATTCCAGGTTCCAGCGCACGAGGCTCTGATTGCCGACCATGCGCAGAATGCCGTTATGGTCGGATGAACCGCGCAGGCCGCGGCGCAACGTGCCGCCATAGGTGCCGACCTTCTCGAACGGCGTCACGACCATCGGCTTCTTCGGCAGACGCTCGGCAAGCGGCGGCAGCTTGCCGTCCTTGACGAGCTGCGCCAGCGCAGGCGCTTCGCTGCCGGCGGCAAAGGCGCGACCGGCGATGGACAGCGCTGCGGCGCCGGCCATGCCACCGAGAACGGCGCGGCGCGTGATACCGCGAGACAGAATTTCATTGGGCATCGATTCCTCCCCTTTTATGCCGGGACAGGCTTGTCCCGGCTGGTACGGCGGGCTTCCCGACCTGCCGTTTTCGCGCCCTCCTCGGCGCTGGACGAAACCATAGACACGTTCTCAAATGATTACAAGAGTTGACAGATAATTACAGATTCTATAGCCATGCATCATCGGGCAGGGCGCCAAGCCATTGGCAAGCCTGCCTTGGATAGGGAATGAAGACCAATCTGTCAGAAGCTGTATACAGGCCGCATCGCGCCTGGTGATGGCTCGGCGCACGGTCGCGAAGGCATATCCGGCTTCTGCTCGCCGGGCGAAGAGCCGATGGGGTGAATTTGCCACGTGGCGGCGGAGAAAAGGGCGATAATGACGTTTGCAGTCGATGCCGTTTCGAACCGGGGCGCAACGCGCTTCAGCGATATCATCTACGAGAAGATCGTAGGGATGATCGCCGACGGCAAGTTTCCCGTGAACGAGCGACTGCCATCGGAAACGAAGCTCGCCACCGATTTCGGCGCGTCGAGGCCCGTGGTCCGCGAGGCGCTGGAGCGGCTCAGAACCGACGGGCTCATCGTCTCGCGCAAGGGGTCGGGCTCCTATGTCCGGCAGCAGCCGGATTCGTCGATGCTGAAAATGGTTCCGGTCGGCTCGCTCGCCGATGTCCAGCGGTTCTTCGAATTCCGCGCCGGTCTCGAGGCCGAAGCTGCGGAGCTTGCCGCGCGAAACTGGCAGCCGGCCGACAAGGAGCGGATCGAGGCCGCACTTCTTGCGATCGAGCAATGTCTGCGTGACGGCGAACTCGGCGCCGAGGAAGACCAGGTGCTGCACGACGCGATTGCGATGGCGACGGGCAATCAGTTTCACATCACCGTGCGCGAGTGGTTCCGGCCGCATTTCGCCATCGGCCATTCGGTGACGCGAAGCCTGAGCCTGAAGCGCACGCCGGAGCAGATCCGCAGCGTCCAGGACGAGCATGCGGTGATCGTGGAAGCGATCTTCGCACGGCGGGAAACCGAAGCGCACGACGCGATGAAGAGACACATACTGAATGCGCGCGCCCGTATGTTCCAGGGTGTTTGAGCGATGATCGGAGGAAAGATGATGAGACGAGTTGCCGTGACGGGTGCTGCCGGACGTGTCGGGACGCTGCTGCGCCCGCTTCTTCGCCAGCATTTCGAGCATCTCAGCCTCATCGACATTCATGAGCCTGCGGAACTGGCCGAAAACGAAAGCTTCGTCCACGCCGATCTCTCGAAGCTCGACGAGGCAACGGCCGCTTTGCGTGGTGTCGACGGTGTCGTTCATCTTGCCGGCATCGCCAGCGGCGTGGACATGAATGCCATTTTGCAGGCCAATGTCCTCGGGACCTACAATCTCTACGAGGCCGCCCGGATCAACAGGGTGGAGAGGATGGTCTACGCCTCCAGCAACCATGCGACGGGTTTTTACCCGCGCGGCGAGGTCATATCGCCGCTCGATCCCATGCGGCCGGACAGCCCGTACGGGCTTTCCAAATGCTGGGGCGAGCTGGTGGCGGGACTTTATTACGACACGTCGGGCATCCGCTCCCTTTCCATCCGCATCGGCAATGCCGGCACCTATCCCAACAGCGAGCGCTCGATTGCCATCTGGATCAGCGCCCGGGATCTGGCGCAACTGGTGCGGATCGGCCTCACCCATCCGCAGATCGCCGCAACCGTCGTTTACGGCGTTTCCGATACCGACACGAAATGGTGGGACAACGATCTGGCGACGCGGCTCGGCTACCAGCCGCAGGACCGGCCGCGTGATCACGCCCGCATCGAGAACGGCGCGGAAGGACGGGTCGCCCTTGCATTCCAGGGCGGTGGCTTCTGCGAATTCAACCACGACGGCAGCATCCGCATGCGCGATGCCGAGGGCCTCGTCAAAGATCCGGAGACAGTCTCGTGACGGCACCCCGCATCATCGAACCGAAGATCCGGTCGGTCCTGCAGCAACCGCTGACGGTCGGTGAATCGCCGATATGGGACGAGACGACCGGCGCTCTCTGGCTCGTCGACATCCTGGCGCCGGCGCTCGTCCGGCTCTCGGCCGACGGCAAGATCGAGCGCTTCGACATGCCTTCGGCCATCGGCAGCGCCGGGCTTTGCCGCGACGGCCGGATCGTAGTGGCCCTCCAGACGGGCGTCCATCTCTTCGATCCCGTCTCCCGCCATCTCGAATTTTTGTGCGATCCTGTGGGACGCGAGATGATCGGCCGTCTCAATGACGGCAAGGTCGGGCCGGACGGCCACTTCTGGGTCGGATCGATCAGCGAGGCCAAGCCGCAGCTGAACGATGCGGCGCTCTACCGCATCGGCGCCGATGGCAGCACGCGCACGGTCGCGACTGGACTGACGAGTTCCAACGGCCTTGCCTGGTCGCCGGACGGCCGGCGGATGTATCACTCCGACAGCCGGCAATGCTTTCTGCAGGCCTTCGATTTCGATCCGGAGACAGGCGAGCTCGGCCAGGGACGCCGCCTGCGCAGCTTCACCGAGGAACAAGGGCGCCCGGACGGAGCGGCCACCGATCGCGACGGATTCTACTGGAGCGCCGGCGTCTCCGCAGGCCGCCTCAATCGGATATCGCCCGAAGGCGAAATCGTCGAAATCTACATTCTGCCGGTCGCAGCACCGACAATGCCGTGTTTCGGAGGGCCGGATTTCAGCACGCTCTACGTCACGAGCCTGTCGAGCGACCGCACCGGACGTTTCGAGGCGGGCACGGTCATCGCCTTCGATGTCGATGCGGAGGGGCTGCCGCCCTTCCGTTTCGGCTGACGATCAACTGGAAGAAAAGCGAACGGGGGAGAAAAATGAGCATCGCGATCATGCGCAAGGCGCTCACCGGCGTGTCGGGCGTTCCCGTCACGGCCTATGATGCCGGGGGCGAAGTCGAGCCCCGGATTACCGCTAGGGTTTATGAACGAGTGGCTGCGGCCGGCATTCACAACATCGTCGCGGCCGGCAATACCGGGGAATTCTATGCCCTGACGCCGCAGGAGATCCGGATCGTCCACGAGGCGGCAGTATCGGGTGTGGATGGCCGGGCGCCGGTGACGGCGGCGATCGGCCGGTCGCTGCGCGAGGCAATCGGCATGGCAAGGGATGCGGCCGCGATCGGCGCCTCCGCCGTCATGTCGCATCAGCCCGTCGATCCCTTCGCGGCACCTTCGGCCCAGATCGATTATTTCTGCAATCTCGCCGATGCATCCACCCTGCCGCTCGTCGCCTATGTCAGGGCCGAGGGTTTTGCCGTCGCCGAGATCGTCCGCCTCGCCAACCATGGCAATATAGCCGGCATCAAGTTCGCCACGACGGACCTGATGCTGCTGTCGAGGGCGATCCCGGCCGCCGATCCCAATGGCGCGCTCTTCGTCTGCGGCCTGGCGGAGAGCTGGGCACCGACATTCACCGCGGCCGGCGCGCGCGGCTTCACCTCGGGCCTCGTCAACGTCGCGCCGAAGCTTTCGCTTGCCGTCCACGCAGCGCTTGAAAAAGGCGATTTCGCTGCGGCGAGAGCCATCGTCGACAAGCTCGAACCCTTCGAGCGGATGCGCACCAAATTCCGCAACGGCGCGAACGTGACCGTCGTCAAAGAGGCCGTCACCTATTCCGGCCTCGATGTAGGCCCGGTGCGCGTGCCGGGATTGCCGCGGCTCGATCAGCAGGATCGCGAGGAGCTGCATGGTCTGCTTCGCGGCTGGAATGCCGAAGGCAATACCCAGGTCGATGCCGGCCGGGAGGAGTCCGTCAAGGCGGCCAGCTGAGCCGCATTCATTTCCACAGGCAACGAACAGGCGCGGGGATGGCCGCGCCACAGGATTGGGAGGTCTTGAGATGCTGAAACAGCTACTGACGACGATCGCAATGACAGGCGCGCTGATGGCGGCGCAGCCGAGCCTGGCGGCCTCGCCGCCCAACATGCTTGTCATCGGCACGAATCTGACCGGTATCCGGACGCTCGATCCGGCCCAGAACAATGCCCGCACGGTCTCCGAGCTGATCTCCAACATCTATGACAACCTCGTGCAGCTGTCGCCGGACGATCTCAAGACGCTGAAACCGATGCTTGCGACGAAATGGGAGGTCTCGCCCGATGGCAAGGTCATCACGCTGACCCTGCGCGACGACGCGGTCTTCCAGAGCGGCAACAAGGTGACCGCCGAGGATGCGGCCTGGTCGATCCAGCGCGTCATCAAGATGGGCCAGGTCGGCTCCACCGACGTCGCGCTCTGGGGCTTTACGGCCGACAACGTCGAAAAGCTCGTGCGCGCCAAGGACGAACACACGCTGGAGATCGAGCTGCCGCAGGCGGTCAATACCGACCTGGTGCTCTATTCGCTGGCGGGCTCCTCGATCGGCATCGTCGACAAGAGGACGGTGCTGTCGCATGAGGCGAACGGTGATTTCGGCGGCGCCTGGCTCTCGGCCAATTCCGCCGGCAGCGGCCCGTTCAGCCTCGCACAGTGGCGGCCGAACGATGTGGCGATCTTCAACGCGCAGCCGAAATATTGGGGCGGCAAGCCGGCCATGGCCCGCGTCGTCGCCCGCCATATCCCGGAATCCGGCAATCTCAGGCTCCAGCTCGAAGCAGGCGATGTCGATGTCGGCCAGTATGTCGCAAGCGGCGATCTCGATGCGCTCTCCGGCAACAAGGATATGGTGATCGAGAACGTGCCGGGTCTCGGCTTCTACTATATCGCCCTCAACCAGAAAGATCCGGACCTGCAGAAGCCGAAGGTCCGCGAGGCCTTCCAGCACGCCTTCGACTGGAAGGCGATCTCCGGCAATATCATGCGCTATACCGGTTTCCCCTGGCAGTCGATGATCCCGCGCGGCATGATCGGCGCGCCCGGTGAAACCGCCGTCCGCTACGATTACGATCCCGCCAAGGCCAAGCAGTTGCTGGCGGAGGCCGGATATCCGAACGGCCTGAAGAAGGTGCTCAACCCCTCGGGAGCCCCAACCCTGCCCTTTGCGGAAGCGCTGCAGGCGAGTGCACGCGCCGCCGGTTTCGATCTTGATCTCGTGCCCGGCGAATTCACGCCCGCCTTCCGCGAGCGCAAGTTCGAAGTGCTGCTCGGCAATTCCGGCGCCCGCCTGCCCGACCCCTTCGCCGTCGCCACGCAATATGCCTTCAACCCAGACAATAGCGACGAGGCACGCCTCGGCAGCTATTATCTCTGGCGCACCGGCATGAAGGTGGACGAGCTCAACACGCTCATCGACCAGTCGATGCGGGAGCGCGACACGGAAAAGCGCGCCGACATCTTCAAGAAGATGGACGGCATCTATGCCGGCATGGCTTCGCCGCTCGTCATCTTCTTCCAGCGAACCGACCCCTATGTCATGCGCGCCAACGTGAAGAATTATCACGGCCACACGACATGGTCGACACGCTGGCATGACGTGACCAAGGAGTAGAGCGCGTGGCGAGCGCCGATCTGACATCGAAGCAGGAGGCAAGCCGCCAGCCGGCGGGAAGCGGGTTCGCCGAGGCGGCCCCGCACCCGCTGCTGAGCCTGCTGCGGCGGCTGGCGGGACGTGCAGTGGCGGTCGTCACCACGCTGCTCGGCCTGCTCTTCCTGACCTTCTCGATGGGCCGGCTGCTGCCTGCCGACCCGGTGCTCGCAATCACCGGGGCGGAGGTTAGCAAGGAGGTTTACGACCGCGTCTATAACGAGCTGGGGCTCGGCCAGCCCATCTGGATGCAGTTCCTCTCCTATGTCGGGAAGATCGCCACGGGCGACCTCGGCATGTCGGCGACGACAGGCCAGCCGATCCTGACCGACCTGATGACGATTTTTCCGGCGACCATCGAGCTTGCCATCATCGCCATGATCATCGGGGCGATCGTCGGCATCCCCCTGGGGATCACCGCTGCGGTCAAGCGCGGGACGATCATCGACCACATCGCCCGCATCGTCGCGCTTGCCGGCCATTCCATTCCGATCTTCTGGACCGGCCTGATGGCGCTCTTCATCTTCTACGCCAAGCTGAAGCTCGTCGGCGCGTCGGGCCGGGTCGACGTCTTCTACGAAGGCCTCGTCACGCCGATGACCGGCTTTCTCTTGATCGATGCGGCGATCCAGGGCCAATGGGACGTGTTTCACAACGCGCTCGGCCACATCCTCCTGCCGGCGGCGATCCTCGGCTATTATTCCGTCGCCTATATCAGCCGCATGTCGCGAAGCTTCATGCTGGAGCAGCTCAGCCAGGAATACATCATCACCGCGCGGGCAAAGGGCCTCGGCACCCGCAAGGTCGTCTGGCGCCATGCCTTCAGGAACATCCGCGTGCAGCTCCTGACGATCCTGGCGCTGACCTTCGGCGGGCTGCTCGAAGGCGCGGTGCTGATCGAGACGGTTTTCGGCTGGCCGGGGCTCGGCCAATACCTCACTCGCGGGCTGCAGATGAACGACATGAACGTCGTGATGGGTTCGGTGCTGACGATCGGCGCCGTCTTCCTGACGATCAACATCCTGTCCGACGTCCTCTATCGCATCCTTGATCCGAGAACACGGTGACGCCATGACGATCTCCACCGAAGACGCAGACAGCACCCATGCCGCCGGCTTTCGCGGATGGCTGCTGGCGCCGGAGCCTCAGGGCTGGTTTCAATCCTCGGCGCAGCAGATCCATCAAGGCTGGCAGAAGTTCAGCCTGCACCCGCTCGGTCTTGCCGGCCTCGTCATCATCGTGCTGCTGATCGTGGTAGCAACCGCGGCCCCCTTGCTGACGAGCTACGACCCGATCGTCCAGGATATGGCCGGGCGGCTTGCGCCGCCTTCGGCGGAGCATTGGCTCGGCACCGATAATTTCGGCCGCGACGTCTTTGCGCGGGTGATCTACGGCGCGCGCACGACGCTCTATATCATCATGCTGGTGACGATCATCGTCGCGCCGCTCGGCCTGCTGATCGGCACCTTCTCCGGCTATTTCGGCGGCATCGTCGACGAAATCCTGATGCGCATCACCGATATCTTCCTCTCCTTCCCCGGGCTGGTGCTGGCGCTCGGTTTTGCCGCCGCCCTCGGCCCCGGCATCACCAATGCGATCATCGCCATTTCGCTGACGGCCTGGCCGCCGATCGCGCGGCTGGCGCGCGCCGAAACGCTCAGCCTGCGCAAGGCGGATTACATCGCCGCCGTGCGCCTGCAGGGCGCGACCTCGATCGCGATCATCACCCGCCACATCCTGCCGATGTGCATTCCCTCGGTGATCGTCCGCGTCACCCTCAACATGGCCGGCATCATCATCACCGCCGCCGGTCTGGGCTTCCTCGGCCTCGGCGCGCAGCCGCCATGGCCGGAATGGGGATCGATGGCAGCCAGCGGGCGCGAATTCATGCTCGACAGCCCATGGGTGATCGCCGCCCCCGGCATCGCCATCGCGCTGGTCAGCCTCGCTTTCAACCTCGTCGGCGATGCGCTTCGCGATGTCCTCGATCCCAGGGGGGCGGAATGACCGGGCTGATCGATATCCGCAACCTCGAAATCGCCTATGGCGGCGGCCACATGCGCGCGGTGCGCGGCGTGAGTTTTACGCTCGGGCAGGAAAAACTCGGGATCGTCGGCGAATCCGGATCGGGCAAATCCACCGTCGGCCGCGCCATCATGAAGCTCCTGCCGCCGAGGGCGCATGTCAGCGCCGAGCGGATGCGCTTTGGCGACCTCGACCTGCTCAAGGCGGACGAGAGAACGATGATGACGGTCCGGGGACGGCGGATCGGGCTCATCCTGCAGGATCCGAAATATTCGCTCAATCCGGTGATGCGGATCGGCGAACAGATCGCCGAAACCTATAGTCTCCACCATCCCAGGGAGAGCGCGAGGAAGGCTCATGGCCAGGCGCTCGAAATGCTCGAGGCGGTCAAGATCCGCGATCCCGAGCGTGTCGCCCGTCTCTATCCGCATGAAATATCGGGCGGGATGGGCCAGCGCGTGATGATCGCCATGATGCTGATCGCCGAACCCGAAGTGCTGATCGCCGACGAGCCGACATCGGCGCTCGACGTAACGGTGAGGCTCGAAATCCTGGCCCTGCTCGATGAACTGGTCCTGCGCCGCAATCTTGGCCTGATCTTCATCAGCCACGATCTGAACCTCATCCGCAATTTCTGCGACCGCGTCCTCATCATGTATGCCGGCCGCGTCGTGGAAGTGCTCGAGGCCCGCGATCTCGACAGGGCGAAACACCCTTATACGCAGGGGCTGCTGGCTTCCCTGCCGAAGATCGAAGATCCGCCAGCCCGGTTGCCGATCCTGAAGCGCGATCCCGCCTGGCTTGACGATTTTGCAGTGGAGCCGCCGCGATGATCAGGATCGACAATCTCACCATCCGTTTCGGACATGGGCAAAGGCCTGTCGTCAGAGACGTCAATCTCGCCGTCGAAAGCGGCACGGCCTTCGGTCTGGTCGGCGAATCCGGCTGCGGCAAATCAACGGTTCTACGGGCGCTTTCCGGCCTCAACGCCAGTTACGACGGCCGGATCGCGCTCAACGGCGATACGCTGGACCGGCAGCGCGGCCGGCCGTTCTTCCGCCGGGTGCAGATGGTGTTCCAGGACCCTTACGGATCGCTCCATCCCCGCAAGACCATCCGCTCGCAGCTGCAGGAGCCGCTGCGCAACCAGGGGCTGGACAGGAATTCCGTCGATGTGAACGCGGTGCTGAGATCGGTCGGCCTCGACCCGGCGCTGAGCTACCGGTTTCCGCATCAGCTCTCCGGCGGGCAGCGCCAGCGCGTGGCGATCGCCCGCGCCCTGATGCTGAACCCCGACGTCCTACTTCTCGACGAGCCGACATCGGCGCTCGATGTCTCGGTCCAGGCCGAGATCCTCAATCTGCTGCAGGACCTGCGCAAGGAGCGCGGCCTCACCTATCTCCTCGTCAGCCACGACCTCGCCGTCGTCTCCCACATGTGCAGCCGCGTCGCCATCATGGAAGCAGGGGAAATCGTCGAAGAGGTCGATATCGAGGCCCTGCGAAGAGGCGCGGTGGAGCATCCCTATTCGCAGCGCCTGCTGCGCGCGAGTCGGATGTATGGTCGGGCGTAGCTCTCCTGCGCTTCCCGCTGACAGAAAGCAGTTCGCAGTCCCGAACGTCGGCATCGCGGGCGCGCCGCTACTTGGAGCGGCTGGCTTCCACCCGGTTCTCCAGGCTTTGAGCCACGGTCAGATAGTAATTGCGGGACGTAGCATTCATCTGCCGTTCCCCAAGGCCTCTAAGCGCCTGTACCTTTAAATTTATGGCCTCGCTATTCTGCGGCTGCATCGCGAGGATGTAATCAGCCTGCTCGGCAGCCCACTGGAATTCCCCAGCCGAGAGCGATGCTTGCGCGCCTTCCAGCATTTTCTCCTTGCCGCCTGCGAGCGCGACGAGCTTTTCGGCCCGTTCCCTGTCGGTCAGCGGGAAGATATGCGTTGGGTTGCCGTCGAACCAACCCGCGTTTTGTGAGTAAATGCCGCGAACAGCCCAGGCTACGGTGCCATAGTATTCCTGCAGATATGGGTGTTGCGCGAGTCGCGCAGGCAATTTTACTTCCTGAACCAACTCGTCAGGGGTCTTGCCCTTGCTGATCCCCTCCATGGTTTTGTCATAGACGAACTTGATGCCGTCCCGATAAGCCGTGAGCGCATCCTTGACTTCCTCCACGCCGGCGAGCGTGCTCATGTGGCCGGGAACAATATATTCGGCATTCAGAGCGATCAGCTTGTCCAGACTCGCGATCCATTTGTCCGCCGGACGGGTAGGCAGCCCGCGAAGGGGCGCGATATTGGGGAATGCCTTCAGCAAGACGTCGCCGGCGATCAGCACCTTGCGGTCCGGCAGCCAGACCGAGATGTTTTCGTCAGCCTCACCAGGGATGAGGATCATTTCGATCGACACACCGGCGATTATCAGGCGTTCGTCTTCTCCGCTGAACGTTCGCGTGGGCGCCAAAAATCCCTCCCGTGTATGAGGCGTCGTCCTGCCATATTCCAGCTGTGTGCCGGCGTTGATGAACTGGGCGTCGGGCAGAGCGGTGCCGAATACATCGCCACCGTCACGTCGTCCACGCCCCATGTCTTGCGAGGCCGTGACCAGAAGCTTGTGGCTGTAGATTTCCGGGTTGTCGTCAGCTGCGAATATTGTTGCGCCTCCCGTGTGGTCGGGATGATTGTGAGTGTAGATGATCGCACGAACCGGATGAGCCATGCGGTCGCCGAAAGCCTCGACGATCGCCTTAGCGTCGACAGGATTGGCGGAAGTATCGACGATGATCGAGCCGCCGTCCACCTGGATCAGGGTGACGTTGCTGGCGGAATAACCGATGGCGGTATAGATGCCCTCGGCAACTTCTACGATACGCGCGTGGAATTCCTCAGAGTGTGCCGTCAGCTTTTCGCGTCCTGAGAAATCGTCGCCAGCGAAAGCTGGAGCCGTCATGCCAAAAATTGAGACAATAGCCATGACTGCTCCTACTTTACGTTTCCTTGCACTGGGCATCTTGCCTCCGAAGGGGCAGCGGCTCCGCCTCCCTCATGCTAAGTAGGCTCTCCGTTTTCGGTAGGATAGGCCACAATTTGACAAAGGGTCTTTCATAAACGATAGGCCTCTTATGGATTACAACGCTGTCAGCATGTTTGTCGCAGTCGCTCAGGTGGGCAGTCTTTCTGCCGCCGCCAAGCGGCTGAGTGTTCCTCTCCCAACGCTGAGCCGGAGAATTACGGAGCTTGAAAGTGACCTCAAGGTCCAGCTTCTAGAGCGCACCGCCCGCGGCTGTCGTGTCACCGAAGCAGGGTCTCGATTGTTTGAGCACGCAAGCGGCGGGATCGAGGCGCTACGGGAAGCTGAACGCTCTGTCATGAGCGATCAGGCTCGTTTGGTAGGGCGT
This sequence comes from Rhizobium sp. BR 249, assembly GCF_047445895.1. NCBI lineage: Bacteria > Pseudomonadati > Pseudomonadota > Alphaproteobacteria > Hyphomicrobiales > Rhizobiaceae > Rhizobium > Rhizobium sp. BR 249. The sequence goes on from NZ_JARWKX010000006.1 coordinate 70,787, forward strand.
CTTCGCCTGTCGCTTCCGCAGTCTTTCGAACCGTGGTGGGAACTGCTCGGTCTGTTCCAGCGCGCTCATCCGGACATTCAGATCAGCGTCTATTCAACAGAAAGACGTGTCGATCTCTTCGCCGATGGCGTTGACGTTGGGCTTCGGGTTGGCGCGATCGCCGACGACACCGTCGTTGCCCGGAAAATGCTCTCATTCCGCCATATCCTCGTTGCCAGCCCGCGACTTGTCGAAAGGCACGGCGCGTTGCGCCATCCGGCCGACCTCAGCAAATATCCTTGTGCCGCATGGGGTTCTACCCTCGATGCCCGCCCCGTCTGGACGCTCGGCGGCCACGCGCATAAGGTAGCGGCAACATTCACTGCGAACGACTATCTCCACTTGAGGACAAGAGCCCTCGCAGGGGACATCGCAACGGAACTGCCCTCCTTCCTTGCCGTCGAATATCTCAAAAGGGGCGACCTAGTGGAATTGCTCACTGAGCATCCGTTTGCCGATAGTCCTCTGAATCTCGTCTACAGACGGCAGCGACATCCATCCACGATCGTACGCGCCTACCTCGACTTCTGCTCGGCTCACCTGCGCGTCATCGAAGACAAATGCAAAGTCCCGTTCGCCTGTTGAATGCGATCACTCCTTTTCCGAGCCTCGGCGCTCTGCACAAAGCGCTGCTGACCGGCTGCCGCACCAAGCCGGACACTCGTGGCGTCTGTACACAAGTGAACACTTGACATCGACTGCTTTAAGGCCGAAGCCGCAGTCGGCCGCGCACGCGCGGCCATTTTCGCGAGGATTCGAGAAATGAAGACGAATGCGGCCGTCGGCAATGCCGGAAACCTGATTCTGACCGGCGTCGTGCTGATGCTGCTCGGCGATCTGCTGTTTGCGCTGAACGATGCGATGGGCAAGTGGCTGGTGGCGAGCTTTGCCGTCGGCCAGGTGTTGGTGATCCGCTCGATCGGCGCTTTCATCGTGCTCGGGCCAATGATCCTGCGGCAAGGGCCGATGGCCCTGTTCCGTGTCGAGCAGAAAGGTCTCCAGTTCATGCGGGTCGCCATGGCGACCGGCGATGTCGCCCTCTTCTACGCGGCCGTCGCCTATCTGCCGCTCGCCGACGTCATGACATTCTACATGGCCGGGCCGATCTACATTGCAGCGCTCTCGCATTTCTTCCTCGGCGAAAAGATCGGCTGGCGTCGCTGGCTCGCCGTTCTGGTCGGTTTCGCCGGCGTCGTCATCGCGCTGCGCCCGTCCACCGCGATGCTGTCGCTTCCCTCATTCTTCGGCCTTGCCGGCAGCTTCGCCTTCGCGCTGTCGCTTGTCATGAGCCGTTATCTCCGTTCGACCAGCGACACGACGCTCGTAACCTGGCAGACGATCGCCGCGCTTATCACCGGCATCGTGCTCAGCATCGGCCACTGGCAGTCGGCAACGCCTATCGATTGGTCCGGTATGCTGCTCCTTGGCGTCGTCGCCACCTGCGCGCATCTGCTCATCACCCGCTCGCTAAAGCTCGCGCCGGCCTCGCTGCTCGCCCCGCTGCAATATACCCTGCTGCTCTGGGCGATCGTGCTCGGCTACATCTTCTTCAACGATATCCCCGACACGCAGATCGTCGTCGGCGCCGCCATCATCGTCTTCGCCGGCCTCTTCATCTTCCACCGGAAGAATTTGAAGGAAACGGTTCCGGCGGAAGCCATCCCGCCGGACGGGCATTGAGAGACGAGCCGAGCCGGCATTCGACTGTCGTCCGCTCGTAAGATTCTTCTTGTTTTGTCCGATGCGGACCTGGACAAGCGTCCACAGTTCAAGACAGATTGTTCGCCATCTCGTCACGGGAGCCAGACCATCCCGAGCATCGATAATGCGCCTCCGGATAGGACGCCTTCTCGGTCCTCGCCAAATGTCTGGAACATCGAAATCATCGATTGACCTTCACCAAGGATAGGAAGGCGTCATGAATTTCAACAACAGCCAAAGTGCGTCAAGATCTGCGAGCCCCGGGCGGCGGCAAGCGCCCCTCCCCGTTCGGATAATGTTTCGGGCTGCAAGGGCCGTTTTCGGCGTAGCGTTTCTGCTGGCGACCATCTGGACCTCTCTCGCGCTATTCTACCGTCTGCCGGAATCCCCGCCGATCCGAGCGGTCGCGGCCGGCGTCCTCGCACTGGTCGGTGTTGCCGCGGTAATTTCCATGATCTGGAAGCCGCGCCTCGTCGTCATCCTTCCCTTCATCCTATGTTTTGCAGGCATCGCAGTGTGGTGGAACTCGATCAAGCCCCCGGTGACGGCCAACTGGGCGGGAGACGTCGCCAGGCAGGTGACAGGCACGGTCGACGGCAACATGCTCACGCTGACCAATGTCAGAAATTTTGCCTGGAAAACAGATGGCGGTTTTGTGGAAAAATGGGAGTCGCGAACCTACGACCTGAGCAAGCTCAGGGGCCTCGATTTGTTCATGTCCTATTGGGCAGGACCGGAGATGGCGCACATGATCCTGAGTTTTGGGTTCGATGACGGTCAATACCTGGCATGGTCGATCGAGGTGCGGAGAACGGCCGGGGGTAAATTCTCTCCGATCGGCGATCTCTTCAAAAGCAATCCCCTCGTCATCATCGCGGCCACCGAAAGCGACGTCATTCGTGTCCGATCCAACATACGCGGCGAGGACGTTCAGCTCTTTCGCATGCGCGTTCCGCCGGCCAACGCCGCACGGCTTCTCCTGCAATATGTGAGCGATGCGAACACGCTCGCCGAACACCCGCGCTTCTACAACTCCCTCACGACCAACTGCACTACGACTGCCGCCAAAATGATGCGGGCCGTTGGCGCTACATTTCCGTTCGATTGGCGGCTGATCGTGAACGGCTACCTTCCGGAATTCGCCTATGACCGGAAAGCGCTCGACATGAATCTGCCTTTTGAGGAACTGAAAGCGGCGGCGCATATCGCCGTGCGGGCAAAAGGTGCCGGCGCTTCCGAGGATTTTTCCAAAGCGATCCGTGAGGGTGTGCCTTCACCGCTCGATTGAACGGCACATCGGCCACGAAAGTTGGAATCGACGGCGCTCGAAAATCGCTGACACTTTCGCCACCATGGCCTAATCCTCACCCATCGGCGGCTCCCAGCCGAAGACGCTGCGGCCGCCGAAATCGGCGGATTGGCGGAATTCTCCGGCGATGATTTCCTTGAGGTCGGGGCCGGTGACGTAGCGTTCCATCTGGCGGGATTGTTCGTCCAGGCGCTTCAGCGCCTGCAGCTCTTCCTCGCGTCCGAGCCTGCCCTTCAGCACCGCCGATTTCATCACGCCGATCGTTTCGTCATAGACCTTGAGCGGCACCGGGAAGGGATGGCGGTCCTTGCCGCCGTGGGCGATCGAGAAGCGCGCCGGGTCGGAGAAACGGCAGGGCGCGCCGTGCACGACCTCCGCCACCATCGCCAGCGCCTTCACCGTGCGGGCGCCGACGCCGGGAACGAGCAGCAGTTCCTGGAAATCCGCCGGCCCGCGATCGGCGGCCGCAGCCAGGTTTCCGTGCAGGCGCCGCATGTTGACGTCGCTCTCGCGCACATCATGATGGGCGGGCATGATCAGATGCGGCAGCATCGGCTGTGCGGCAGGTTCCGGCGCCGGCTCTTCGGCGCGCAACAGCGCCGAAGCCTCGCGCACGATCCTATCGGGGCCGAGTGTGGCCAGAAGGTCGAGCTGGCCGCGCCGCGAACGCTCGGCGCGTTTGTCGGCAAGATTGACGATCTCGCCCTGGCTCCGGCCTTCGATTGCCGCATGCGGCGAGTCGACGAAACTTTCCAGCCCTTCGGAGAGCCAGTGATAGCGCCGGGCCTGCCGCCGGTCGCCGTTCATGCCCTGCTGCACCACCACCCAATGGCCGTCGTCGGCGACGATGAAGCCGTGGAGATAAAGGTCGAAACCATCTTGCAGGGCGGCGCTGTCGACCTTGGCGATGAGGCGGCTCGTCGTCGCCAGCCCCTCGCCGTCGAGGCCGACACGCTCGCCGATCGAGACGAGCTCCTGCGGGGTCTTGCGTGAATGCGTGCCGCGGCCGCCACAGACATGCAGGCCGAGTTCGCCGGCGCGCGGCTTCAGCCCGCGTTTCAGCGCACCGAGAACGCTGGTTGTAATGCCGGAGGAATGCCAGTCCATGCCCATGACCGCACCGAAGGACTGGAACCAGAAAGGATGGGCGAGCCTGCGCAGGAATTCGTCGCGGCCGTAGTGATGGACAATCGCCTCGGTAATCAGTGTTCCCAGCCGCGTCATCCGGTCGCCGAGCCAATGCGGCACGCGTCCCCCGTGAAGAGGAAGATCGGCGCTGCCTGCCCGCTGTGACATCTCGTTTCCTTATATCCTGCACCACGGGGCCGCTCGTCATGCCATCGGGAACCCTGTGAAATTCCAGGCGTTTGCTTTCAGTCAAACGACCGAGGCAAACATGACCGCATTTGAAACCATATCCAGTCAACCGTACCTGACCCGAACAAAAGCGCAACATCCAAGCGGCGAAAAAGAGGGAAGCACGGCATTGCGCCTCCAGGGACGCGCTGACAAAGCCGCCTTTCTGATCAACGGCAATAAATATTTCGCCGAAGTCTCGCGGGCGCTGCGGCAGGCGCAACATACCATCTGGATCGTCGGGTGGGATTTCAATCCCGACATTCTGCTGGAACCGGAAAAATCCGAAGAAACATTGGCCGACCTGCTACACGACCTGGCAGTTGCAAATCCTCAGCTCGAAATTCGCATCCTCATCTGGACGCTCGGGCCGATCTATTCGGAAAAATCCCTGCAGGTGCTTCGCAAGAAGAACTTCCCCAAGAACACCAGGATCGATCTGCGCTTCGATCTCCAGGTCGCCCTTCGTGGCTGCCACCACCAGAAACTCGTCTGCATCGACGACGCGGTCTCCTTCATCGGGGGCATAGACCTGACGTCGCGGCGATGGGATACGCGGCGCCACCGCGCCAGGGACAGGCTGCGGCGCGATCCCGAGGGCGTGTCCTACGATCCGCTGCATGACGTGCAGGCAATGGTCACGGGTGGCGCCGCCCGGCTGATCGGCGATATCGCCAGACGGCGCTGGGAAGCCGCCACCGGCGAAAAGCATCTGCCGCTTGCCGGGAGCATGCCCTTCGCCTGGCCGGACGACCTTTCGGTTTCGCTGCACGACATCCCAGTCGGTTTCGCCCTGACCGAGCCGGCGACCACCTGGCGCAGCGGCATCAGCGACGGCATCGCCTCGACCCTGGAGATCATTTCCCGCGCCCGGCGCCATCTCTATATCGAGGCGCAATATCTCGCCTCCTTTCGCGTCGCGGACGCCATTGCCGCACGATTGCAGGAGAAGGACGGGCCTGAGATCGTCGTCATCTGCACGCGCCGCTCTCACGGGCTGATCGAAAAGCTCGTCATGGGCAGCAACCGCGACCGAGTCATCCGCCGCCTCAAGCGCGCCGATCGCGCCAACCGCCTGCGGGTCTACTATCCCGTCGTGCCCGGGCCCAAAAAGGCCGAGCTGTCAGTACAGACGGACAGCGAGGTCGAGGTGCTCATCCATTCCAAATTGATGATCGCCGATGACGAGCTGGCGCGGATCGGTTCTTCCAATCTCAACAATCGCTCGGAAGGGCTTGATTCCGAATGCGATCTGCTGTTCGAGGCTGAAAACGGCGAGCATCGCCGCGCGATCGCGGAACTGCGCAATCGCCTGCTGGCCGAATATCTCGGAACGGCTCCCGAGACTTTTGCCGCCGCCTGTGCGCAAAGCGGCTCGATGATCGAGGCGATCGACGCGCTGAACGAGGGCGCTCGCGGCCTCAGGGAATTTACCGTCGAACTGTCGGGTAAAATCTCGCCGATCACGGGCACCGCGATCTTCGATCCGGCCCGGCCCTTCCTGCTCCTACACCGACTGGGCCTCGGCGCGCTCGCCCGCCTCTTCGCCCGCGCCGCGTGACCATCGGAAGATGAGCTCGCTGATGAGGAGAAGTGTCGCGCCGAGCGCCAGCGGGATGAAGAAATAGGCGCAGCGGAAGGCGATCAGCGCGCCGATCGACGCCTGCTGCGGCACGGCATAGGAGACGGTCGCTTCCAGCACGCCGAGACCGCCCGGAACATGCGTCGCGAGGATCGCCGAATTGGCGAGCACGTAAGCCGTGACCGAGCGGAAGAAGGCGACGTTGCCGAAGGTCGAGAGCATCTGGTGCAGGCAGGCCGACACCAGCATGAAATTGATCGTCCCGACGCCCACCTGCGCGACCGCGATCGGAAAGCGCGGCAGCTGAAACGACCAGCGCCACAGCCGCAGCTTGCCGCGGACGAAGAACGCCAAACCCGCATAGACGACCGGCACGATCAGCGCCAGCAGGCCGAAGATGCGGGCGCTTGCCGCATCGACGCGCAGCAAGCGCGCTGCATCGCCAGGATTGACGATCAGGGCAAGGCCGCCGAGCGTGACGAGCCCAAGCCCCACGGTGACGCCGCAAAACAGGATGATCTTCGCCACATCCTCCGTCGTCAGCCCCCAGCGTGAATAGTATCGATAGCGGAAGGCGCCGCTGCTCAGGCCCGCAAAGCCGATATTGTGGCCGAGCGAAAGGCTGATGAACGAGGCGAGCACGATCTTGCGATAGGGCAAGGATTTGCCGAGCGACCGGATTGCGAGCAGATCGAAACAGCTGAGGCAGAGATAGGATGCGGCTGCGAAGGCAAGCGCCGTGAAGAAGGTCGAAAGCGGGATGCTTCGAACCGATTGGACGATCTCATCCAGGCTATATTGCTGGAATATCCGGTAAAGAAGAAAGACCGCGAGACAAAGGGCGGCTACCAGCAATCCATTCAAGATTATCTTTTTCAGGCTCATCGATCATCCATTTCCGAAGTGCGAGCGGCAGGCTCGTCTTCTGGAACGATCAAACGAGTTCTGTGTTCCCAGGAGAGCCGCACCTTCGCGGCTCTCCTTTTCCATTCCCGGGGGAAACGTGCTTTCAGCGGACCTATGCGCAATAAACCGATTAAACTCCTGACCTATAACGTGCACAGCTGCATCGGCAGCGACCGGAAGCTCGATCCCGGCCGCATCGCTTCCGTCATCGCCGAAACGGAGGCCGATATCATCGCGCTTCAGGAGGTCGATGTCGGCAGGCGCAGGACCGGCGGCATCGACCAGGCCCATGTGATCGCCTCACTCCTGAAGATGCAGGCGCATTTCCATCCGGCGCTGTCGGTTGCCGAGGAGCAGTATGGCGATGCGATCATCACCGCCCTGCCGACCGGCGCGGTCAAATCAGGCCCCCTGCCCTCGATCGGCGAGACCCGGGGCGCGCTTTCCGTCGAAATTGCGGTCGGCGACAGAAAGCTCCTCGTCGTCAACACCCATCTCGGCCTTCGCGGGCGCGAGCGGATCAAGCAGATGACGACGCTGCTGAATTCCGGCTGGCTGCACGGCACGGCGGAAGCGCCCCTGCCGACCGTTCTCTGCGGCGATTTCAACGCCATTCCTTCGTCCGCGACCTACCGGCTCGTCGCGCGAACATTGAAAGATGCGCAGCTCGCCGGGCCGGGCGCGCCGAGAGCGACCTTTCCCTCCCGCTATCCACTGATGCGCCTCGACCACATCTTCGTCACCGACGATCTCGTCGTCGGCAGGGCAGCCGTGCTCCAAAACCGGCTGACACGCGTCGCCTCGGACCATCTTCCGCTGCTTGCGGAAATCGGCTTCGCCTGATCGCTCCGTCGCGCCGTATTCAACGAGAAAACGGACAATCCCCGCCAACATCTGGCTGCCGGGGTCAATGTTCGTGAGACGCGGACCGAAGGTGAGCTCAGATCCTCCGCTATACCCAGCGGCCGCCGCCATCCACATGCAATGCTTCTCCTGTCACGAAGCGGTTGGCCATCAGGAAGAGGATGGCCTGCGCGATATCGTCCGGCGCGCCGATGTTGCGGCTGGGCAGGATCGATGCGGTTTGTTCCAGCACCTGCCGCTTCGCGTCGCCCATCAGGCCATCGAGCAACGGAGTATCCACCCATCCCGGAGAAACCGCATTGACGCGCGTCGGCGACAACTCGATGGCGAGCGCACGCGCCGCGCTTTCGACAGCAGCAACGGCGGCGGCCACTACCGCGCCGCCGGCTGCGGGGCGCGAGGCGAACTGCCGGGAGGTCAAGGTAATCGAGCTTGCGGCATGCAAAAGGGGAAGAGCAATCTTGATCGCGAGCAGCGGCCCGATCAGGCGTTCATTCATGACCTGCAAGAGATCGGCCTCGGACTGATCCTTGAGCGGTTGCAGCTGCACCGTCCCGGCCGTGATCAGCAGGTGATCGATCCGATCGATGCCCGCAAATATATCCGGCCGCGGCGCGGCAATGTCCGAGACAATCTGGGTCGCGCCGCCGATCGCTTTAGCAGCCTCTCCGAGACGCTGCGAATTGCGGGATATCAGAAACAGGTTGGCGCCGGCATCTTTGGCTCGCCTGGCGGTCGCCAGACCGATGCCCGACGAGCCGCCGATGATGATGACATTTTGGCCCTGGAACGACTGAGGCTGGTTCTTGCCGGCTTGAATGACGTTAATTTGCAAGACTAGTTCTCCGGTTGGATTGTTGGCCAACCCAAATTCGCCGATCGGTATATTCTTCAGAAGATGGCAAACTTCGATATTATTTATCGTAAAAGACGATATAATGTGGATATGGATATGCTTTCAGCTATGCGCATCTTCACTCGTGTCGTCGAACGCGGCGGCCTCTCGACTGCCGCGCGGGATCTCGGCCTTGGCCAACCCACCGTCAGCGAACGTATCGAGAAACTGGAAAAGCATCTGGGCGCACGGTTGCTCTACCGGACGACCCGCTCGGTACAGACGACCGATGCCGGCGCGCGCTTCTACGACTATGCCAAGCGCGCCATCGAAGCCGCCGAGGAGGCAGAGGCTTCGGTCGCCGCGGCGGAGACATCGCTGACCGGAACGTTTCGGATCGCAGCCCCACATGGGCTTGGCGAGATGACATTGTCGAAGCTGCTCGTCGAATTCCAGACACGGCATCCGGCTCTGGCGATCGATGTGACCTTAAATGATCGTTTTGTCGATCCGACGACCGAAGGTGTGGATCTCTCCATCCGCATCGGTGAGATCGGCAGCGGCAATTTCATCGCTCGCCGACTGGGAACAATCCAGCGACTTCTACTGGCCTCTCCCGGCTATATCGAGCGGCAAGGGGCGCCGCGAAAACCTGCAGAGCTTGCGGCGCACCCTTTCATCCGCTTCGCCGGCTTTGCGGCGGATGAGCGGCTGCATCTGATCGGTCCGGATGGCGGGCGGATAGAAGTGCCCATCCGCACGACATGGCGCGTCAATCATTGGAGGCCGCTCATGGAGGCGGTGCTGGCGGACAGGGGAATAGGCGCATTGTTTGCCCCCGTATGCGGCCGGGAAATCGCGGAAGGAAGGCTGGTGCCGATCCTGCCATCCTATGAATTCAGGCAGATGGAAGTTCATGCCATCTATCCACCGGCGCCGCGCCCGGCTGCCAGAACGAAAGCGTTCCTCACATTACTCGATGAACAAGCAGTCGTGCTTCTGGGACAGGACGCAAGGCTGCTGTCATCCTCCATCAAACAAGAGTAAGTCCCGCATACGCTCCCAGATGGCGGATGGATTCATCTTCCGCGACCTATCGGCTCGCCGGGCCATGGACGCCGCGAGCGACCTTTCCCTCCCGCGATCCGCTGATGCGCCTCGACCACATCTTCGTCACCGACGATCTCGTCGTCGGCAGGGCAGCCGTGCTCCAAAACCGGCTGACACGGGTCGCCTCGGTGCGTCTGGACAGTTCGCCTCTCAGTAACCGGTGGAAAAACGACGTTGAGCCCCCATCAGAGCGACATTTGAAACGGATATTTCACGAATTTCATGCTACGAAATATTCATTCCATTGATGCTCGAGTGTTTGCGGAATCCAGGAGAGGAGGGGCTCATGTTCGGAAGGCTGTTATCGCGGGTTCGTATCCAGACGCAGGTGATGGTGTTCATTACCCCGTTCGTCTTGAGCATCATCGCCGTGGGCGCGACGGGTTTTTATGCATCGAGCCTGCTTCAGGGGCGGATGGATATTTCCAATTCCGTCCTGCAATCGCTCAGCGGCTTCCGCAACCTGTCGGCCGCAATGGCCGAATTTCTAGCCAATGCCACTCGGGAAAACCGGGATGGCGTCGCCCAAAAGCTTGCCGATCAACGGACCCTTCTGAAATCCGGCCTCGACAGGCTTGCTTCCGACCGCAGCGGCCAGCAGGAGCTGGAACAGGCGCTGTCCTCCATCGACGGAATTTCGGCCCGCATGGATACGCTGTGGCAGCTTCAGCAGAGCCGGGCAGCGTTGTTCGCCGATCTCCAGAAGGCGCAAAGCGCCGTCGTGTCGGCCCAGACGGATATCGTCGAGGGCACCAAGGTTCTCCAGCGCGCCGCCGACAGTCAGGAAGACGAAGCTCGCAATACACTCGGCGATGCACAGCGCATTTCCGAGTTCGCCTCCCTCGCCCAATCGTTGAACGACAAGGCGCAAGCCGCCGGCGCGATCACAGGCACCGATATGGAGGAGCTCGCCCGGCAGCAGCGCATCCTGGCCATGGCGCTTGCCGGCGAGGTGCCGGAAGCCAAGAAGACGATCGGCGATGCCATTGCCGCCTTGAAGCCGCTTGCCGAGGCCACCGATCAGACCGAAGAGCGCGCAGCCGGCCTCAAAAACGCGACGGGCCAGATGGTCGGCACATTGCCGGAATTGCAGGCGGTCGCGACGCGGCGGGTGAAGGCGGTGACGGACAAGGCGGCCGAGACCGCCAAGACGGTCGATCGCGCCAAGACCGGCCAGAGGGACGGCCAGAAGCTCACGACCTCGGCTTACGTGATCCAGATCGTCATGGCGAAGCTGACGCTCGCGCCCACCGACGCCAATCTCCAGAGGCTCTCGCAGGAAATCACCGCCGTCAGGAAGGGCCTGGACATGCTGGTTTCGAATGCGGGGGGCGTTGCGCAGTTCGACAACCTCAAGAAGAAACTTCTGCCGGCGCTGGACAAGATGCAAACATCGGCCGCCGATCTCGTCCGCATCAGCGCACAGCGCCAGGACGAATTCCGCGCCGCCGCCGCCGATGTGGACCGCATGTGGGCTCAATTGACGGCTTTCGCCGAAATGCAGCGGCAGAACGCGGCCGAGGAGCGGGCCGACGCCAATTCCATGTCCATGGGAACGACGATCCTCGGCGTCGTGATCGCAATTCTCGCCGGGATCGGGCTGACCGTCACGCTCAAGGGGCCGATCAACCAGATCACCTCGGCCATGCGGCGGCTCGCCGACGGCAAGCTCGAAACGGCGATCGTCGGCGAGAGCCGCGCCGATGAAATCGGCGACATGGCCCGTGCGCTCGGCGTCTTCAAGAACAATGCCATTGCCAAGGTCGAGATCGAGGAGCGCAGCGAGATCGAACGGACGAGGGCCGAGGAGGAAAGGCATCGCAACGACGAGGAGAAACGCTCAGTCGAACAGCAGATCGATTTTGCGGTGACGGCGCTGGCCGAGGGGCTCGGACGCCTGGCGCATGGCGATATTTCGCAGACGATCGCAACGCCCTTCTTCGGCCGTCTGGAGCAGCTCCGCAACGACTTCAACTCGTCCCTGCTGCGCCTCCAGGAAACGATCGACCAGATCCGCACCAACACCCGGATGATCGAGGGCAATGCCGGGCAGATGGACATTTCCGCCGGCAACCTTGCGAAGCGCACCGAACAACAGGCCGTCGCGCTCGAAGAGATCGCCGCAGCCATCGAGGAGATCACCACGACGGTCCGTTCGTCGGCGGCCTGCGCCGACGATGCCCGCCAGATCATCACGGACACGAAGCAGACGGCCGATTCCTCATCCGAGGTCGTCGCCAGCGCCATCAATGCAATGAGCAAGATCGAGGCGGCCTCCAACGAGATCGTGCAGATCATCGACGTCATCGACGATATCGCATTCCAGACGAACCTGCTCGCGCTCAATGCCGGCATCGAGGCCGCCCGCGCCGGCGAGGCCGGCAAAGGCTTTGCGGTCGTGGCTCAGGAAGTCCGCGATCTCGCCCAGCGCTCGGCAGACGCCGGCCAGCGGATCAAGCAGCTCATCGGCCGCTCGCGGGCGGAGATCACCAACGGCGCGCGCGTCGTGCGCGAAACGAGCGACGTCCTCGAAAGCATCTCCTCAAAGGTGGTCAGCGCATCCGAACAGATGGACGTCATCGCCCGCTCGAGCCGGGAACAGTACAACGCGCTGCATGAAGTGAACTCCTCCGTCAACCGGATGGACCAGATGACGCAGCAGAACGCGGCCATGGTCGAGGAAACGAGCGCGGCGACGAAGGAACTCGCAGACGAGACGAGGACGCTCCTGCAATTGATCGACCAGTTCCAGCTGGGTGAAACGGGCGCCTCTCGGCGCGCCAGCGCGGCATAAACGGCCGCCCGCGCTCGTGGCGGCGTCAGTGGCGGCTGTAAAGCGGCGGCGTCACGTCTTCGTCCGCAAGCTCGGGATAGAGCTGCCGGCGCGTGCGGGCGAGCACTTCGGCTTCCCGGCGGTTGCGCTCGAGGAGAACAGCCGTCACGTCCTTGTAGGACGCACCCTCCGCCGGGGCGATGCGAACGGTTCCGCCCTGCGAGAGGAAATCGCAAAACGACTGCACCGAGCGAAGGCGCGTCGTGATCTCGACGTAGCGGTCGTCATATGCAGCCATGCCTGCCTCCTTCTGGGAAAGGAAGAGTTCACGCACAGTTCGGCAACAAGATGGCGGCCGCTCAGATCACCATCTGTTCGCCGAGCTCGACGACGCGATTGCTCGGCAGCTGGAAATAATCGGACGGATCGATGGCGAAGCCGGCCATGGCGATGAACAGGCGATCCTGCCAGCGTGGAAGACCGGTATTGGGATCGCCGACCAGCTTGCGCCGCCCGACATAGAACGAGGTCGACATGATCTCGAACTGGAATCCAGCCTGCCGGCAGAGCGGCATGGCCGCCGACACGTTCTGATCCTCCATGAAGCCGAAATCCAGCTGGATCTTGCTGAAGCGGGGCGAGAGCCTCTCGATCGTCACGCGCTGCGTGTCGGGCACATAGGGCCGCGAGGCCGTCCTGATGTTCAAGATGACGTTCTGTTCGTGAAGGACCCTGTTGTGCTTGATGTTGTGCAGGAGGACGCCCGGCGCCATGTCGGGAACGCTCGACAGGAAGATCGCCGTTCCCGGGACATCGACGGGGCTGTGTTCCGACTTGCGTTCGATCGAGCGGATAAACTGGGTGAGCGGAATGTCGTTGCGTGCAGACTTATCCCGCACGAGAAGCGTTCCCTTCTTCCATGTCCACATCATGGCGATCAGCGCCGCGGCGATCAGTACCGGAACATAGCCGCCGTCATGGATCTTCAGGAGATTGGCGCTGAGGAAGATGCTCTCCAGCAGAAAGAGCGGAAGCAGCACGGCGAGGGCCGAGAGCACCGTCCAGCCCCAGACGGCGCGCAGGAACTGGAACGACAGGATGGTCGTCACCACCATCGCGCCTGTGACCGAGATGCCGTAGGCCGTTGCCAGCGATTCCGAGCTGCCGAACGAGAAGATCAGGGCGAGCACACCGATCAGCAGAACCATGTTGACCGCGGGAACATAGATCTGGCCGGTGTTCGAGGCGGAGGTGAAGCAGATTTCCAGCCGCGGCAGGAAGCCGAGATGGATGGCCTGGCGCGCCAGCGAGAAGGCGCCCGTGATCACCGCCTGGCTCGCAATGATGGTCGCGGCCGTCGCCAGAAGCACGGCGGGCAGCATCGCCCATTCCGGGAAGAGCAGGAAGAACGGATCGGATGCGGCAGCCGGGTTCTTGAGGACGAGAGCGCCCTGCCCGAGGTAGTTGAGGGCAAGCGATGGGAAGACCACCGCAAACCAGGCGACCTGGATCGGTTTGCGCCCGAAATGCCCGAGATCGGCATAGAGCGCCTCCGCGCCGGTAACGGTCAGGAACACCGCGCCGAGGATGACGAGGCCGACGAAGCCTGCGTGGGTGATGAAATCGAAGGCGTAGTAGGGATTGAGCGCGGCGAAAATGGACATGTCGTCGGCGATGTGAAGCAGGCCGGCTATGCCGATGACGACGAACCAGGCGAGCGTGATCGGCCCGAACAGCTTGGAAACGGCGGCGGTCCCCACCGATTGCACCAGAAATACCACGAGCATGATCGCTACTGCGATCGGAAGGACGTAGGGCGTGAATACGGGCGTCACCAGCTTCAGCCCTTCGAGCGCAGAAAGGACCGAAAGCGCCGGCGTGATCATCGCATCGCCGATGAAAAGGGCAGCGCCGATGATGCCCGCGAAGAAAAAGATCGTCGCGTGCCTTTTCGTCTTCTTCATGAGCAGAGCAAGCAGCGACAGCGTGCCACCCTCGCCGTCATTGTCGGCTCGGAGAAGGAAGAGCACGTATTTGAACGTGACGATGATCGTCAGCGTCCAGATCATCAGCGAGATCAGCCCGATCACCTCATGCGGCGCCGCGCCGTCATGGGCGAAGGGCCGAAGCGCCTCGCGGAAGGCGTAGAGCGGGCTGGTGCCGATATCGCCGTATACGACCCCGATCGCGCCGATCAGCAGGCCCGCGAATTGTCGCGACCCATTGTGGCTGCTGGCTTCGTGGGCTGTTGCACTCATCAGGCATCCTTCGGCTGTTGACCCAGACCAAGGATATGGTGCGGCCATCGCGATTTGAAACGGCATTTTAGCCTAATCGAGTTTCACCGGGATCCCCAGATTTTAGGCCTGACCGGCCTTAAATCCGAATCCCGGTTCAAATCAAGGGAAACAGAACATGATGTCGCTCGAAACCTCACACGTCGCGACATCACGCCTTCGCAAGCTTCCGGTTCAGGGCGGCGGCGACCAGGGGCAGCGCGGTGGTCGTCACGGTTCCCAGAGGCAGCCGCCTGACGCCGCGCGCGAGGACGAATGCCGCGGCCATTGCGCCCGCCAGCTTGAGCCATGGCCGATCGCCAAGCTGCGCATGAGCACTGGCATCGGCCCATCGGACGTTTTCCGAAACGACGGTCGCGGCCTGATCCCTGATCACATGCAGCCGAGCCCGAAGATTTTCGAGTTCTTCCCGCAACTCCCGCAGGCGGGCTTCCAGAACCGGTCCTTCGGAGACCTCGACGGTTTCCACGACATAGGCTTCGAACGGAATATCCCGGCCGAGCGTGGCGAGATAGGCGAGGTATTCGGCCTCGCTCGCAAAACCTTCGCGCCTGAGGAGATCAGGATTGATGTCGGCCTCTTCCCTGTTTGCCAGGGGAAGGCCGGCGTCGTCGAGTCGCTTGTCCGTGCCGCTGCCGGCGGGTTCGTCCTTGAACATGATGCGTCTCCCGTTGTTTCCTGTCGGCAGAACGTTCCATGGCTCTAATTGATCCACCCGCTCGGCGAACCACGCCGCCCGAAGTCGATTTATCCTTCCGGCGGGCTGAAGCGCTCGGGCCGAAAATCCGCCAGCAGCGGATGCCGGCGTCCGGTGGCGATCTCGTCGGCCAGCAGTTCGCCGGCAATCAGGCCGAGGGTGGCGCCGCTATGGCTGAAGGCGACGAAATAACCCCAGATCGACGGCAATTCGCCGAAAACGGGCTCGCCATCGCCCGGGATCGGCTTCGGGCCGACGCCATAATCTTCGATCTCGAGCACGGGGTTGCCTTCGAGAACTTTTGAAGCCTCGCGGAGCAGCCCGTCCAGCGTCGATTGCCTGACATCATAGCTGCCGTCCGGCTTGAACCCGACCTCTTCCTCGGACCAGGCGGAATCGAGCGCGAAACCGCCATTGGGTGTGGGCCGGATGGCGACGCGCGGCGTGTTGAGCACAGCTTTCAGCGGGTGGCGGACCGGCTTGGTCCTGACGAGAAGGGCGACGGGCGTCGCATCCTTGATCTCCTGGCCGGTCTCGGCCACGATTGCGGGAACGGCGGCGCCGGCGGCAAGCAGTATGGATTCGGCATCCCAGCGCCTGCCGTCCGCCGCGGTTACGCCGCAGACACGCGCGCCTTCGACCTCGACCGTTGCGCTCCCGGCATCGGTGACGATCTCGCCGCCGAGCGAGGTGAATTCCCTGGCAAGCACGTCGATCAGCGAGGGAAGATCGACCCAGCCTTCGCCAGGATTAAAGATCGCGCCTTGCGGCGTCACGGCGTCCGCGTCGATGCCCGGCGTCACCCCGGCAACATCCTCCGGCGCGAACCATTGCGCGTGATAACCGAGCGCGCACTCATGGTCGAACATCTCGGCGATCTCGTTGCCGGCGTCGTCCGCATCCCAGGTCAGGCCGCCGTCGAAGCGCAGCCAGGATGCATCGGGATATCTGGCGGCGAGCGTGCGGTAGCGGTCGATGCCGGCAAGACGCAGCCGGTGATAGGCGTCCGACCGTTTTCGCGCCGAATTGAGCCAGGCGAGCGACCGGCCGGAGGCGCCGTTGGCAAGCGGCCCGTCATTGACGAGCACCGTCGAAATCCCGAGCCGGGCGAGATGGACGGATGTCGAGACGCCGAAGATGCCGCCGCCGATGACGACGACCTTCGAAGGTTTGGGGGAAGCATTCATGTCGATAACCTTGTCTTCTACTCTTGCTTCATTCGGAAAAACCGGGCGGATACGTCACGCGTCAGAGGACTTCCGCGAGGAAGCGCCGCAGCCGCTCGCTTTTCGGATTGTCGAAAATCTCTCGCGGGGAGCCCGCTTCGACGATCCGGCCCTCGTCCATGAAGACGACCTGGTCGGCCACCCTGCGGGCAAATCCCATCTCGTGCGTTACGACGGCCATCGTCATGCCCTGGCGGCCGAGCGCGGCCATCAGGTCGAGAACGCCCTTCACCAGTTCGGGATCGAGCGCGCTCGTCACTTCGTCGAACAGGATGATCTCGGGATCCATGGCGAGAGCCCGGGCGATCGCGACACGCTGCTGCTGGCCGCCCGACAGGCCTGCCGGGCGATGATCCCGGCGCGCGGCGAGACCGACTTCGGCGAGGCGCGCCTCGGCGATGCGCCGCGCCTCCTGCCTCGGCATCTTCTTGATCTTCGTCAGCGACAGCATGACATTTTCGAGCGCGGTATGGTCCGGAAACAGGTTGAAGTGCTGGAACACCATGCCGACGCGCCGGCGCAGCTTCTCCGGCTTCATGGCGAGAATACTGTCGCCATCGAGCAAGATGTCGCCGCCCTTCGGCTCGACGAGCCTGTTCAGGCAGCGCAGCAGCGTCGACTTGCCCGAACCGGAAGGGCCGATGATGCAGGTGACGCTGCCCGAAGCGATATCGAGATCGATGCCTTTCAGCACGTCGAGTTCGCCATAAGCCATGCTGAGATTGCGGATGCCGAGCGCACCGCCCTTGAAACGCGGCGTATCGCCGGCAGCAGGGCCGGCGGCCGCCTGCAACTCGCCCACTTCGACCAATCCGCTCGCAGCCCCCGAGCCGCGTCCCTGTTTTCCGAGCCGCAGTCTCGTATCGATGAAATTGACGAGATGGGTCAGCGGCACGGTGATGACGAGGTAGAAGACACCCGCCAGCAGCAGCGGCGACAGATTGCCGGTCACGACGGCCTGGTCCTGCCCGACCCGGAAGATCTCCCGCTCGGAGGCGAGCAATCCCAGGAAATAGACCAGGCTCGAATCCTTGACGTTGCCAATGAACTGGTTGACCAGCGCCGGCAGGACGCGCCTGACGCCCTGCGGGATGACGATCAGGCGCATACCCTGCCCGTAACTCATGCTGAGCGCCCGGCAGGCCTCCATCTGGCCGCGCTCGACGCTCTGGATGCCCGAGCGGAAGATTTCGCCGATATAGGCGCCGGCAATCAGGCTGAGCGCGAGGATGCCGAGCGGGAACGGCGAAGGGCCGAAGATGTCGCGCCCGATCCGGGCAAAGCCCTGGCCGATGATCAGGATGGTGACGATTGCCGGCAAGCCGCGGAAAATATCGGTATAGATGCGCGCCGGCAGCCGCAGCCAGCGGGATTGTGAAATGCCCATTACGGCAAGCACCATGCCGATGACGACGCCGAGCACGGTCGAAGCGGCGGCGAGGATCAGCGTGTTCTTCAAACCGACGCTGATCATGCTCGGCAGCACTTCCGCCATCGCCTCCCAGTCCAGGAAGCTGCGGCGCAGATTTTCAAGCCAGTTCATCGAAATCCCCATCGAAGCCCTTGCCGGGCACGCCGGCGCGCAGCGTCAGCCGTCCGTTTCCAAGCGGACGGCCTGCCGCCTCACTTCTTGGGAAGATACTGGTCCGGCATCGGCGAACCGGGGAACCATTTTTCATAGAGCGTCTTCCAGGTGCCGTCCTGCATCGCGTCGTGCAGGGCGCCGTTCAGGACCGTGCGGAAGGCCTCATTGCCCTTCCTGATCACGAAGCCCGCCGGCGCGTCGAAGGACGGGATGTTGACGGCGACCTTCAGCGCGGGATAGCGCTCGCCATATTGCTTGGCCGCCTCGTAATCGAGGAAATGCGCGTCGATCGTTCCGTTGTTGAGCGCGGCGACGGCGGAATTGTTGTCGGGGAATTTCACCAGATCGGTCTCGGTGAAATTCTTCGCCGCATAGACTTCCTGCAGCGTTCCCTGCACGACGCCGAGACGCTTGCCCTTCAGCCCGTCCGCATCCTTGATCGCGGCATCCGACGTCAACACCGAGAGGTAGCCGGCGAGATAACCGTCGGAAAAATCGACCGTCTTCTTGCGGGCTTCGGTGGTGCCGATCGCCGCAACGGCAACGTCGAAGCGTCCGTTGGCGACCGATGGCAGCAGCGCCGAGAACTCCTGGCCCGTGAACGTCACCTTGTCCTTGGGGAAGCCGATGCGCGAGACGACATTGAGAAAGAACTCGATATCGAAACCGGTGAACTGGCCGTCCGCCGTCGCGAAGGTATAGGGCTTGGCGTCGCCCATCGTGCCGACGCTGATCGTCCCGGGCTCGATCAAATTGTAAGGGTTGTCGGCTGCAGCCGCAGACCCGGCTCCCATCGCCAGAAGACATATCAGAAGGCCGGCCCGCAAGGGAGCGGCGATGGCCGCGAAAGATTCAAAAGGCTTCATGTTCGTTCTCCGCTCTGAAGGGATGCTCTTGTCGGCATTCGGTGCGCCCTGCGCTGTCGCCAACGCGACAGAACTATGGACAAGATACCGGTCTCCTATAGAAAGAGACCGGTCTCACATCATATTTGATATCGGTCAATTGACCTGTCGTCAACGACTCTTGTACTGCTGCCCCATGGAAGATTCCGCTGCTCCGAAACGTTCCGTCACGGTCGCCGATGTCGCAAAGGCCGCGAAGGTGTCGAAGGCGACGGCCGCCCGCGTGCTCGGCGGCTATGGCGCCGTCAGCGATGCGATCAAGGAGCAGGTGATGGCGGCCGCGGCCGCACTCGAATACCGCCCGAACGAACTGGCCCGGAGCATGAGCACCGGAAGATCCGGCATCATCGGGGTCGTCGTCGGCGATATCGAGAACGCCTTTTTCAGCCTTGCCGTGCGCGGCATCAGCGATGCGGCCAAGCTCGCGGGCTTCAACGTCATCATCGCCAACTCGGGCGAACAGCTCGACGCGGAGAAATCGGCCGTAGACCTGCTGATCGGCAAACGCGTCGACGGGTTGATCGTCACGCCCGCCCGCTGCGATAGCATGGAACATCTCCAGCATGTCCGCCGCGCCGGCGTGCCGCTCGTGCTGTTCGACCGCAGCATTCCGGAACTCGACGTCGACGCTGTGACCGGAGACGATCGCGATGCAGCAATCACCGCGACCCGCCACCTCATAGGCCAGGGGCATCGCCGCCTCGCCTATGTCTCCGCCATGGAGGCCTTGGATGGCGGGCTCACCGATATCGCTCAGATCTCCAATTCCGCCGTGCGCGAACGCGTGGAAGGCTTCGTCAGCGTCCTGAGGGAAACGGCCCTGCCAAACCCGCTTCATTATGTCAGGCTCGGCGCCACCGACCAGCAGCAGACGGACGAGTTGACCAGACGCCTGCTCCAGGACGCGCCGCCGCCGATCGCGCTGCTGGCATCGGACAGCCTCGTCGGCCTGCGCATCTTCAAGTCGCTGCAATCGCTTGGGCTTTCGGTCCCGAACGACGTCTCGATGATTTCCTTCCTGGATGCCGACTGGACCAGCGTCACGGTTCCCCCGATCACCATCGTCGACCAGCGCGTCTACGAGATGGGCAAGCTCGCCGGCGAGCGCCTGGTCGCCCGGATCGAGCGAAAACCTCTCGCCGTCGAGCGTCTGCAGGTCGCGACGAGCCTGGTGATACGCAGCTCGGTCGCGACGATCGACCCTAACCCACATAGCAGTAGTATTTCTCACCCAACCGGATGATTGTAATCACTGGTCCGGACTATAGTTTAGAGCAGGTTTGCGGCGGCTCTGCATGAAATAGTCGCCGATTGGGGCGCGATCTTCGCGGCGAACTCTTTTTAGAGATCATGCCCGAGCAAGCAGATGTGGCTGATGTGAAGGACCTTCATGGCTGGAGCAGCCTTGATCGCCCGACAGGCTCGATGTCATCGGATGATGTTAAAAAGGTAACGACATGCGCTCAACAATAGCAGTTGGCCTGGCCGCCTTGATCGCCATCTACTTTCTCGGCGGCATGAGCGCGAGACATGAGATCTTTCCCTGGCCACAACTTTCCGCACTGAAGAAAATGGTCGGCGGAGAGAAGGCAGCGGCTCCAAGCCGTTATACGTTCGACGACAAGGAACGCCTCATCGGCGATGAGACGAAAACCGCTGTGACCTGCCCGGCTCAAACGGATCGAACTGCCGTCTTGCTCATTCTTGGCCAATCGAACGCGGCCAACTACGGTGGACAACGGCACCGGTCGGATTATGGCGCTCGCGTTGTAAACGCCTTCGACAAACGGTGCTTCATCGCGGCGTCGCCACTTCTTGGATCGACCAATACCAGGGGCGAGTACTGGACGCTTCTTGGGAACAAATTGATCGCATCGGGACGAAATGACAGCGTCATCCTCGCGCCTCTCGCATATTCCGGATCTGAGGTCGCACGATGGGCGGCAGGCGGCGATTTCAATCCTGTGCTGGTCGATACGATCAAACAGCTTCGGGATTCCGGTTATCGGATAACGAACGTCCTCTGGGTGCAAGGAGAGGCGGACCTCGTTATGGGCACCACTGCGGAGGCCTATCAGCAACGTTTCATGTCGATGGTCGACACATTGCGGCAGAACGGCGTCGAAGCACCCGTTTACATTTCGATCGCATCGAAATGCCTCGAACCGAGCAACGGCGGCTTCAAGGAGCATATTCCGGACAATGCGATAGTACGGGCGCAACTGGCCCTGTCAAAAGGCGGCCACGGCATCCGGGAGGGGGTAAATTCCGACGCGTTACTCGATGGAGACGACCGCTACGACGATTGCCATTTCGGGGGCACGGCCGGGGAGAAAGTGTCGCAGGCCTGGCTGAACCTTCTGCGTAGCGACAGCCGCCTGGAGACCTCGCGATAGTCTTGTCTCAAAAGGCTTTCACGCCTTCGCTCGCGAAGGAAGGCGCAACCTTGTCCCGCTCTAATCGTAGAGTTCGCCGTGGCCGATCTGCTCCTTTGCGGGCACATCTGCGATAGCGGGATCATCGGCCGGATCAGGGTCTTTCTTGTTGGCGTCATGTAGAGACCGCGCGGCCTCGACGAGCGCCAGCGAAATTTCCTCGGTTCCCCATCCGGCTTCATTCGCTTCTGCGATCAGTTGTCCCAAAGCATCGCGCGCTGCTGCGGCCGCCTCCTTGAAGCGCTGCGCGGGGGCTTCGGCTTTCGGCGCTGGAAAGATCATAGGCGTTCCCTCCATGGATCTGACTGTCATGGATGAACGCGGCGCGCCGGAAATGGATGCACCGTGCCTGCTGATTTAATATTCGGAAAGGCTCCAGAGCGTCAGATGACCGTCTGCAGCAGAAAGGGAGAGCGTTCCAGCGGCTGCTGGGCGAGAATCCTCAGCATCGCCGGGCCTTGTATGCCCGATGTCTTGCACGAGCGGCCATCGTGATAGACCACCGTCATCACCTGGCTGCGAATGTCGTAGCGAATCTGCGCGATCGTCCGGGTATGGACGGGAAAGATGAATTCGCTGGGCTGAGATTTCCGCCCTGATCTCTTCGTGCTCATCGCGATTGCCCCAACGAAACAATGACCGGCAAGAGGACCGGTGCTATACCCCGGCAGCGCGTCCTTCTCGACCGTCGTCCCACTTAATCGGTCAACTGCCGGAACGGCAGGTTCGGGCAATCGGCCAGATGGCCCCTCAGCCTGATCCGACAGTGCCTATGAAGCACATATTGCTGCTACGGTCGCGTGACATCAGCGTGACATGCAGATCGGGCATGAAAGCCTTTCCGAACCGGCCTCGTGAAACCCGGCCGGCGACGGCGGCGACAGCCTTTAATGCAATGTGCTCCTCAGCCCGTGCGTCCAGACGGTTTCCGGTAGGCATTTAGCCGTCTGTGCCAGCGATCGGATGGCCTCGTCCGCAGCGTAGACCATATCCTTCAGCCGTTCGATCTCATAATCGAGTTCGTAGAGTTCGGCCTCGTCGAGCTTTCCGCTCTGCAGCAGCAGCCTCGCCGTCTCGACCAGGCGTTCCGTGCGTCCAACGATATCAAGACCGCTTCGTATGATGATGTCCTGCATGGTTTTCCCCTCGCTTGGATGATGAAGCGTCGGGCATAATCGACAGGCTGACAATCCCAAAATCTTATCAGACGCGCTCCCGAAGCGCACTGTAAAGATCCCTCAACTCGTCCAGCGGCGAGGAGTAGCGCTGACGCGGCGCGAAAGCGCGGCGTCCCGCAAGGGCAAGCGCACCGGCGACGGCCACGGCGAGGAGGACCGTCGAAACCGGATAGAGCTTCACCGTCGCTTCGGTCTGACGCACGGCTTTACCGGCGCCCTCCTTGGCCGTGCGGGCGGCCTCCAGAACCTGCTGCTGGAGCGCGTCGATCTGTTTTCGCAGCGCGCTCAGTTCTTCGCGAGGGTCGTAATCCGGCTGCCTGGGAATGCCGACGGAGGCAGTGTTCGTATCGATAATGGCCTTCGGCACCGGCTCGCCGATCTTAGCTCCCTTGATGTCGAGGGTCGCGGTTTCAGTGCTCTTACGGCGCGGCATGATCGTTTCTCCTCTGTGCGGCGGGCGGGCAAGGTTAGTCGTCGTCGAGCGAAAAGACCGGCCGGTAATGACGCGCGGCGATCAGCAAAGTCCGGTCGGGCCGGATGATGTAGATCTCCTCGACCTCCCGTCCCCATTGATCGGTGAAGCTGTGCGGGAAGGAAGAACCCACCGGCGATTTCGTCAACTTGGTGCGCGGCTGGCCGTTATAGGTGATGCTGCCGGGAATGGGTTCGAGACCGGCCGAGGAATAGCTGCCTAAGCTCGCCGTACAGCTCGCCAGCGCAACGGCGAGGATCAATCCCATGCTCCGCTTCATCGAACCCTCCAACTGCTCCGGTGTCGCCAGCTTTTCGCCAATGTAACAAGCGGCGAGGGATATTTGTTCCGGAATCGAGCGGCGGCAAGCGAGACGCCGGGATGGACCGGAACAACCGGGCCGGCGGCCGAGGGCGTCGGCATCCAAGCGTGAAGATGATCCTGGCCCCGATCGTTCGCCGGGGCTAAAGCTCGTCGCTGCGACGCCTTACGGCGTGTTTTACCGCCAGCAAATGCCTGCGCCGCTCCAGCATATAGTCGGCATAGCCGACGCAGATATAGAGCATGGTCGGGCCGGCGAAGGTGACGATGAGGGTCAGTGCAACGAGAATGAATGCGGTCGTCATGGTCTGTTTTCCATCATGTTGGTCATATCAAGCGGACGGACCTGAAGCCTCCGGCTGATCGGATTTTCTCCTTCGGTTTGTCGAGTCAAACCATCCAAAGGCGCGGAAGTTCCGCCTCGGGGGTAAATCCGCAACAGTGGAAGCGACCCAGGCAAATCGCTCCTAAGATTTATCCAGATGCCGGCGCAGCTCGTCTTTCTGGATGAAATGATCGGTGTTGCCCGGCTCATGATCAGGATGGGATACTTCCACATCGAGATCGTCAGGAAGCGCCAGCGCCTGCTTGGCGTTCATGATGCCGAGCGGCACCCGTCCCTCCTCGGTTGCGACGGCGACTTCGACCAGTGGTTTCTTCGATTTCATTTCGGCGATCCTTACTCTTACCTATTCAGAATCCGCCGCCTCTCTATTCGTTCCCTCCCCGTTCGATTTTGCGGCCGTTCTTCCCGCATCGCCTGCGTCACGCGCGCGAGCAGCGGGCTCGATCTCAGATTTTCGAGGGAGACCGAGAGTTTCGGCTTCCAGTTGGGGTAGCTGTCGCTGGTGCCTGGAATATTGGTCGGCTTTTTCTCGTCGGTGAGATCGGCAAGCCGGACCGCCACGAGCAGCGACGGCGTTCTGGCGATGAAGCGATGGGCGCTGACTGTGAGTTGCCTCAGCGTCTCCTGGCTTGCCCTTGCGGTCAGGCGGACCGGCAGATCGAGGCCCGCCGCCTTGAGCGCCGCCTTCAGGTGTCTGCGCTCCCGTTTGCGGTTTTCGAGATGTTTTTCGGTGAGATCGGGCGGCACGATACCGTGCTGACACCGATCCCGAATGTCGGCGCCGCGCCACCAGCCGGCAAGCGTCTGGTGGTCATGCGTCGAAATGCAGGCCAAAGCGAGGGCGGGATAGGCGTCGGCCGGCTTGAGGCCCTTTTCGTCCTGCTCGTAGGAAAGGATGCGGTAGGAAAGGATCTGTGCCGCTTCGAGATCGTCCGGCAGGTCTTCCGGGATCATTCCGAGCGCCTCGCCGATGACGAGGCATCGATGCTCGGCGGACGTCTCGGCGAGGATCTGCATGAGCTGATGCTGGGGATAGCGGACATAGGCGCCCTCCTCCGGCCGGCTGCCGAGCGGCACGAGGAAGAGGCGGCGAAGCGCCGGTGCGTGGTCGATGCGGATCGCGCCGGCATAGCGCATGGCAGCGCTCACCATGCGCCGGTAAGGCGACATATCTCCTGCGGTGATCTTGGAGGGCAGGAAGCCGGCTAAGTGCCAGTCCTGTCCATCGATGGCGAAGGGATCGGGAGGACTGCCGATGGTGGCCTCGGAAATATAGATTTCGGGCTCGCTCCATGTCGCCGAGCCGTCGACGGCCTCGCCCACCGCAAGATCGAGATAGAGCCCGAGCCGCAGGCCGGCCTTGCGCGCCCGCTCCGCCGCCTGCAGCAGCTGCCGATGGGCGAGCCATTGCAGCCATATGTGGAAACGGATGTCGTCGGCATGTTCGCGCTCGAACGCGGCGACGGTGGGACTGTCGACACGCTGGAACTCCACCGGCCATGCCTGCCAGCCGGCGCCCGCGCCGCGCTCGACCATGGAAAGCGACAGGCAGTCGAAAAGCGCGTGTCGCCGCAAGCTGTGCCCGCCCTGCGCCACGAAGGCGGCGAAATCATCGGGATTGTAGCTCTCGTCCATCTCCGCTTGCACCTTCCACACCGGCCAGAGGTCGCGCAGGGCTTGAAGCTTGAGGCGTGCGACGCCGGCATAGTCGACGAGAACGGTTCGGCGAAGCTCCTTCAATTGCCGTTCGAGTTCGGCATTGCCGGCGAATCCCGGCACCCGGTCGACGGCGATATAGAGCGGGTTCAGATGCTGGCGGTTCGAAGGTTCGTAAGGGCTGCAGCGCTCGGGATCGGCAAGGAGCGGCGCGTGAAGCGGGTTGAGGCCGATGAAATCCGCGCCGAGCGACGCCGCGAGATCCGTCATATCGCCAAGATCCTCGAAGTCCCCGATCCCCCAGTTGCGCACAGAGCGAAGTTCATAAAGCTGCAGCGCTATTCCCCAGATCCGCGTACCGGCAAGGAACTCAGGCAGAAACGATACCGGGATCTTCCCATCCGCCGGCTCCGGTTGCGCCACGTCTGTCTCGCGGCCCGCGGCTGCGGACAATTCGACGTTCAACGCCAAGAGTACCTTGCGCTTGACCGCATTGGAGATCGCCACCTCCCGATTGTCGGGGCTCGGCCTCGTCGGACTGATGCCGTGCCGGCGGGCGAGCTTGTCGAGCTCAGCGGATTTCATCACTTGCCTTCCTCTCAGCGCGCGGCCTCGCTGATGCTCCAGATCACCGTCCAGGGCGCAAGCTCGCCGTCATCGCTGCGGCCGAGGCGGAAGATCGTCTCGCCGCCCTCACGCTGGAGGCCGAGCCGCACTGCCTCGTTACCGATATTGGCGCGCAGATGAAGACGCCTGTTGCCGGCCAACGTCCAATCCACCGCAACGGCGGTTCCTTCCGCGCGGTAAACCGCATTTCCGGCGCCCGTTCCCTTCAGCAAGGGAATGATCCTTCGACGCCTGATGTCGAGAAGCGTCCGGTGGAAATCGAGAACCTCAGAGGAAGCGCATTTCGACCAATCCAGCTTGCCGGCCGAAAAGGTCGTGGGCGCAGTCGGGTCGAGAAGGTCTTCGGCATCGAAGCCCGGCAGGCGCGAAAGCTCCTCGCGGCGGCCTTTCCTCACCTTCTCGTTCAACTCCTCGTCGAAATCGCAGAAAAATGGAAAGGGCTCCCGCGCACCCCATTCCTCGCCCATGAACAGCATCGGTATCTCGGGCGCCAGCAGATAGATCACGGTGACGGCCCTGACGGCATCGGCCGGGCTCGTGGCCATGACGCGGTCGCCGAGCGCGCGGTTGCCGATCTGATCGTGGTTCTGGATGAAGGAGACGAAGGCCGTCGGCGGCAGGTGGCCGCTCGGCCTGCCACGGCTTCCCCCGCGATAGGGCATATGTTCGCCCTGGAACACGAAGCCTTCCGCCAGCGCCCGGCCGAGCCTGCCTGCGTCACCGGCGTAGTCGGCATAATAGCCGAAGGTCTCGCCGGTGGCGGCGATGTGCAGCACATGATGCATATCGTCGTTCCACTGGGCGGTGAAGAGCCGCGCCTCGCCCCTTTCGTCGCGCTTCAGGAGATCGCTGTCATTCTCCTCGTTTTCGACGATCAGGTGAATGTGCCGCCCACCGGCAGCGGCCCTGACGCGCCGGGCAAGCGCGTGGAGAAGATGCTCGTCGCTGTCGTCCCTGATGGCATGGACGGCATCGAAACGGAAACCGTCGAGCCTGAATTCGGTGAGCCAGTAGAGGGCATTCTCGATGATGAACTCGCGGATCATCTGCGATCCGTCGCTGTCGTAATTGATGCCGTGGCCCCAGGGCGTCTTGTGGTGATCGGTAAAAAGCGGCGCGTAGGAAGGGATGTAATTCCCATCAGGCCCGAAGTGATTGTAGACCACGTCGAGGAAAACGCTGATGCCACGCGCATGCGCCGCATCCACCAAAGCCATGAAATCCTCCGGCCGCCCGTAGCTGCTGTCGGGCGCATAGGGGAGCACGCCGTCATAACCCCAGCTGTAACGGCCCGGAAAGTCGCTGAGCGGCATGATCTGCAGAGCCGTAACGCCCAACTCGCGCAGATGGTCGAGACGCTCGATCGCGGCTTTGAACGTGCCCTCCGGCGTAAAGCAGCCGATATGCATCTCGTAAATAACCATCTCCTCCCAGGGCCGGCCTGTCCAATCGCCCGTCCTCCAGCGATAGGCGGAAAGGTCGATAACCTCGCTCGGACCATGCACGTCCTGCGGCTGGAACCGCGAGGCGGGATCAGGAATTTCGAGACCGTCGGGCAGGATGAAACGGTAGCGCGCGCCGGCACGAGCGCCGGAGACGAGGCAGTGGTGCCATCCATCTTCTGCCGCCTGCATCGGCAGCAGACCGGCACTTTCGATTTTCAGCGACACGCTTTCATGCAGCGGCGCCCAGAGGCGAAACAGAATGCCCTCTTCGGTGAATGCCGGGCCGAACGTCATTTTGGTCAAGGGAAAACCTTCGATGAAATCAGGACGGGATTTGGGTAACTTTTCCGGGAGCAAAAAGTTTCGTCCGCGCGCGGATTGCTCTATCGGCCAGCTGTCGAGAGCAGTAGGATTCTATTCTGTCGCAGGGTTGTTGTATGCCTTTGAAAGAATAGGAGTGCATCGATGCATTCGACGCAAGAGACGAACATTACAATGCCCTCGGAGATGGAACGCGAAAATGCCATCGAGCATTGGTTGCGGACGGACGTTGCGGCCACTTACGATGCCTATAAGACCGACCCTAGCAAGGCCAAGCCACTCGATGAGACCTGGCAGCGCCTCGAAGCGCGCATGAACCAAATCGATCGGGAAAAGATCGATGAAGCGCCGCAGCGAAGCAATGATAGGTAGAAACGATCCATTTCCACCGGCACCAGATCAACCTCATCCCGATATTTTAAAGACGCCGGCCGTGTGTTTCGGCTCAAGCCGCCGCGACCTTGCCTGACAGCGCCTGATCCATGGCCGTCTGTAGCTGCTCCTGCGTGAAGGGCTTCGTCATTCTCAGCATCCGGCCGAGCGCATTGTCTTCGGAAAGTTCGGCATAACCCGAGGCGAGGATGACGGGCAGGCCGGGGAAGGCGGAGCGAAGGTGGCGCGCGAGCTCGGCGCCCGTCATGCCGGGCATGGCATGATCGGTGATGACGAGGTCGCAGCCCTGGCCGCCGGCGAGGAATTCCAGCGCCTGTGAAGCCGAAGAGGCTTCGCGCGGCAGGTGGCCGAGATCCTCCAGCATCGCCACGGTTCCGGTCCGGACCAGGGCGTCGTCATCGACGACGAGAATGGCAAGCGGCCTCGACACCGGTTTCAAGGGTTCGGCCGCCGGAGGCTCTGCGACCGGCTGCGTCCTGGCGAAGGCCTCGGCAACGGGCAGCCATAAAGAGACGGTCGTGCCCTTTCCCCGCATGCTCGATATCTGGATCGAACCGCCGGATTGGGCCGCCAGACCATGCACCATCGACAGACCGAGGCCGGTGCCCTTGCCGACCCCTTTGGTGGTGAAGAAGGGCTCGGCAGCGCGCGACACCGTCGCCTCATCCATGCCTTCGCCATCGTCCGACACCGATATCCTGATGTAATTGCCGCCCGCAAGGCCGGGCAATGTCGGCTCTTCGGCCTCGGCCGCAGCAACGGTTACGGCGCCGCCGCTTTCCAGCGCATCCCGGGCATTGACGAAGAGATTGAGCAGCGCCAGTTCCAGCTGGTTGCTGTCGACCAGCAGCGGTGACAGATCCGCCGGAATGCTTTTGCGGATTTCGACGCGCGGCCCCACCGCCTTGGCAAGAAGATCCTCGACGTTTTCGAACAGCCGGAGGAAATCGACCGCCTGCGGTTTCAGCTCCTGGCGGCGGGCGAAGGCGAGCAGGCGCTGGGTGAGCGCCGTTCCGCGCTCGGCCGCCTGGATCGCGTTCGTCACCAACCGTTCGCTGCGCTCGTCGGCCGGAAGCCGTTTCTTCAGGAGGCTCAGGCTGCCGAGAACCGCCATCAGGAGATTGTTGAAATCATGCGCCACTCCGCCCGTGAGGTGGCCGATCGTATCGAGCTTCTGCGCCTCGAAGAGCTGGGCCAGCGCCTCCTCGCGCTCGCGCGTCCTTTGGTCGATCCGGTGTTCCAGCTCCTCGTTCAGCTCACGCAGTTGCGCTGCCGAGGTTTCGAGTTCGGCGGTGCGCTGGCGAACGCGGGCCTCCAGATCGGCATTCAGCCGTTCGAGCTCCCGCGTCTTCCGGTAGAGATCGGCAAAGACCCTGACCTTGGCTCTCAGCACCTCGGGCACGATCGGGACCGAGACATAGTCGACCGCACCCACAGCATAACCGCGCAGCCGGTCGGGTTCGGCCAGCATGACGGCGGAGACGAAGATGATCGGCGTGTTCTGGTAGCGCGGGTGCTGCCGGATCATGCCGACGAGTTCGAAACCGTCCTGCTCGGGCATGCAGACATCAACGAGGATCACGGCGATTTCAGTTCGCAGCAGGTGCTCGAAGGCTTCGCGGGCCGATTGCGCCTTGATGAGGTTTTCCTCGAGTTCTTCGAGAATGACCTCATAGCTCAGGAGCTTGGCGGGCTGGTCGTCGACGAGGAGGATGTTGACGGGGTTCATGACCGGGTCCTCAGCGGTGCAGCCACATGCGCAGCGCCGACAGAAGCTGCTCGGTGTTGACGGGCTTCGCCAGGTAATCCGATGCGCCCGCCTCCAGGCATTTCTCGCGGTCGCCCTTCATCGCCTTGGCCGTCAGCGCCAGGATCGGCAGCCGCCGGAAGCGCGGCTCGGAGCGGATGACCTGCATCGTCTCGTAGCCGTCCATGCCGGGCATCATGATGTCCATCAGCACGATCGCCACCGAGGGCTCGGTGTTGATGACGTCGATCGCCTCGCTGCCTGTGGTGGCAGTCAGCACCTTCATGCCCCGGCGCTCCAGCACGCTGCTCAGCGCGAAGATGTTGCGGGCGTCGTCGTCGACGAGCAGTACGGTCTCGCCGACCAGATCCTCGTCGGAACTGTGCAGCTCCTGCAGCGTCGCCTGTTTTGCGGCCGGCAGGTCGGCGACGACGCGGTGCAGGAAGAGCGCCGTCTCGTCGAGCAGGCGCTCGGGCGACTCCACACCCTTCACCACGACGCTGCGCGCCATGCTGTGCAGCGTGGCGTCCTCCTCGGGCGAAAGCTCGCGGCCGGTGAAGACGACCACCGGCACCTCGGCGATCCCGTCATCGTCGCGGATCTGCTCCAGCACGTCGAAACCGGACATGTCGGGCAGCGTGAGGTCGAGCACGACGCAATCGGCCGAGCCCTGCCGGAGAACGGCGAGCGCCTCCGATCCGGAGCCGACGCTTGTTATGTCGATATCGTCGTGCCCGAGAAGGGCGGTGACGCTCATGCGCTCGGCTTCGTTGTCTTCCACCAGCAGCAATTGCTTCCGCCGCGGTTCGGCATAGGCCTTCAGCCGCGACAAGGCCTTGCCGAGGCCTTCCGGCGTCGTCGGCTTGCTCATGAAGGCGAAGGCGCCGCGGGTCAGCCCGTGCTGGCGGTCTTCGTCGAGGCTGATGATCTGCACCGGAATGTGCCGCGTCTGCGAATTCTGCTTGAGCTGGCTCAGCACCGTCCAGCCGAGCATGTCGGGCAGGAAAATATCGAGCGAAATCGCCGACGGCTTGTATTCCTGCGCCAGAACGAGCGCATCGCTGCCGCGCATCGCCACCAGCACCTTGAAACCGTTGTCGTGGGCGAGATCGACCAGAACGCGGGCGTAGTGCGCATCGTCCTCGACGATGAGCAGCACGGAGTCGCCGGCCTCGATCCGGTGACGGTCGTCCTGGACATGTTCGGCGGGCTTTTCGGCCCGGCGCAGCGCGGCGGCTTCCGCGAATTCCACGACATTTGCCGGCGCCTGGGCGGGCTTCGGCGCGACCGCACCGGCGCCGACATAGGTGAGCGGCAGGTAGAGCACGAAGGTGCTGCCGACGCCGGGCGTGCTGCGCAGCTGGATCTCGCCGCCGAGCAGGTTCGCCAGTTCGCGGCTGATCGCCAGGCCAAGTCCGGTGCCGCCATATTTGCGGCTGGTCGAAGCATCCGCCTGCTGGAACGCTTCGAAGATGATGCGCTGCTTCTCGGGCGGTATGCCGATGCCGGTATCGACCACCTCGAAGGCGATGACCGAAGGCGCGTGCCGCAGTGAAGGATGCTCCAGCGACCAGCCGCTCGTCGCCGATGCGACGCGCAGCGTGACCCCGCCCTGCGCGGTGAACTTGAAGGCGTTCGACAACAGATTCTTGAGGATCTGCTGCAGGCGCTTCGAATCCGTGATGATGCTCTTCGTCACATCGGCGCCGACCTCGACCGCGAAGGAGAGGTTGCGGTTTTCGGCCTCGTGCCGGAACGGCCGCGCCATCACTTCGAGCAGGTTGGTCACGAAGATTTCCTCGGCATCGACCGAGACGGTGCCCGACTCGATCTTCGAGAGGTCGAGGATGTCGCTGATGAGGTTGAGAAGATCGGTGCCCGCGCCGTGGATGGTCTTTGCGAACTCGACCTGCTTGCCCGAAAGATTGCCGTCAGGGTTTTCCCCGAGCTGCTGGCCGAGAATGAGGATCGAATTCAAGGGCGTGCGCAGCTCGTGCGACATATTGGCGAGGAATTCCGATTTGTATTTCGATGTCAGCGCAAGCTCGGTCGCCTTTTCCTCCAGCGCGCGGCGCGCCTGCTCGATTTCCTGGTTCTTCGCCTCGACTTCGACGTTGCGTTCCTCCAGCTGCTGCGCCTTCTGGCCGAGCTGCTCGTTGGTCTGCTGCAACTCGCGCTGCTGCGTCTGCAGCTCGGCAGCGAGCTGCTGGGATTGCTTGAGCAGGCCTTCGGTCTGCATGGTCGCTTCGATCGAGTTGAGAACGATGCCGATCGAGGTCGTCAGCTGATCGAGGAAGGA
The DNA here is from genome assembly GCF_047445895.1 of Rhizobium sp. BR 249. Classification (NCBI taxonomy): domain Bacteria; kingdom Pseudomonadati; phylum Pseudomonadota; class Alphaproteobacteria; order Hyphomicrobiales; family Rhizobiaceae; genus Rhizobium; species Rhizobium sp. BR 249. The sequence goes on from NZ_JARWKX010000006.1 coordinate 103,212, forward strand.
GAGCTGCAGCTCGGTGAATTCGCCGGCCGAGGCAAGCTCGATCACCGCCTTTACCTGGCCCTCGAAGTGAACGGGCAGCACGATCGCGCTTCGCGGCAGCGTCGTGAAAACGCCGGAGCTGATCGGGACGACATTATCGGGAAGATCGGTGACGAGGATGCGGCGGGCATCGCTGGCGCATTGGCCGACGAGGCCCTGGCCGAAATCGAGCCGCAGCGGGTGCGCCGCCTCGACACCCTGCGCATAGACCGACAGCAGCGACAGGAACGGCTGCTCTTCGTCGGCATCCACTTGGTAGATGACGCCCTGATGCGCGCCGACCAGCGGCGCCAGCTCCGAGAGCATCATCTTGCCGACCAGCGTCAGGTCGCGCTGGCCCTGCAGCATGTTGGTGAAGCGCGCCAGGTTGGTCTTCAGCCAGTCCTGCTCGGTGTTGCGCTCCGTCGTCAGGCGCAGGTTGTCGATCATCGTGTTGATGTTGTCCTTGAGCTCGGCCACTTCGCCGCGCGCATCGACCTTGATCGAGCGCGTCAGGTCGCCCTTGGTGACGGCGGTCGCCACCTCGGCGATGGCGCGCACCTGGGTCGTGAGGTTCGCGGCCAGCAGGTTGACGTTGCCGGTCAGGTCTTTCCACGTTCCCGCGGTGCCGGGAACATTCGCCTGGCCGCCGAGGCGGCCCTCGACACCAACTTCGCGCGCCACCGTAGTCACCTGATCGGCGAAGGTCGCGAGCGTGTTGGTCATGTTGTTGATGGTTTCGGCAAGGGCGGCCACCTCGCCCTTGGAGGCGACGGTGAGGTTCTGCTTGAGGTCGCCGTTCGCGACCGCCGTCACCACCTTGACGATGCCGCGCACCTGTTCGGTGAGGTTTGCGGCCATGACGTTGACGGTGTCGGTCAAGTCCTTCCAGGTACCGGCCACACCCGGCACCTGCGCCTGCCCGCCGAGCTTGCCTTCGGTGCCGACTTCGCGCGCCACGCGCGTCACTTCGCCGGCAAAGGCGTTGAGCTGGTCCACCATAGTGTTGATGGTGTTCTTCAGTTCGAGGATTTCGCCCTTCACGTCGACGGTGATCTTGCGCGAGAGGTCGCCGCGCGCCACAGCGGTCGTGACTTCGGCGATGTTGCGCACCTGGGTCGTCAGGTTGGCGGCGAGCAGGTTGACGTTGTCGGTCAGGTCCTTCCAGGTGCCGGCCACACCGGGAACGACGGCCTGGCCGCCGAGGCGGCCATCGGTGCCGACTTCACGGGCGACACGCGTCACTTCGCCGGCGAAGGAGCGAAGTTGGTCGACCATGGTATTCAGCGTGTCCTTCAGCAGCAGGATTTCGCCGCGCACGTCGACGGTAATCTTGCGCGACAGGTCGCCATTGGCGATTGCGGTCGCCACTTCGGCGATGTTGCGCACCTGCGCCGTCAGGTTGCCGGCCATGGAATTGACGCTGTCGGTCAGGTCTTTCCAGGTGCCGGCGACGCCCGAGACCTGCGCCTGGCCGCCGAGTTTGCCTTCGGTGCCGACTTCGCGCGCCACGCGCGTGACTTCACCGGCGAAGGCGTTGAGCTGGTCCACCATCGTGTTGATGGTGTTCTTCAGTTCGAGGATTTCGCCCTTCACGTCGACGGTGATCTTGCGCGAGAGGTCGCCGCGCGCGACAGCGGTCGTGACTTCGGCGATGTTGCGCACCTGGCCCGTCAGGTTCGAGGCCATGGAGTTGACGTTTTCGGTGAGGTCCTTCCAGGTGCCGGCGACACCCGGCACCTGCGCCTGGCCGCCAAGCTTGCCTTCGGTGCCGACTTCGCGCGCCACGCGCGTCACTTCCGAGGCGAAGCGGTTCAGCTGGTCCACCATGGTGTTCAGCGTTTCCTTGAGCTCCAGGATTTCGCCAGAGACCGAAACGGTGATCTTCTTGGACAGGTCGCCATTGGCAATCGCCGTGGAGACTTCGGCGATATTGCGCACCTGCGCCGTCAGGTTGCCGGCCATGGAATTGACGCTGTCGGTCAGGTCCTTCCAGGTGCCGGCGACACCGAGCACGTTCGCCTGGCCGCCGAGCCGGCCTTCGGTGCCGACCTCGCGCGCCACGCGCGTGACTTCGCCGGCAAAACCGTTCAACTGGTCGACCATCGTATTGATGGTCTCCTTCAGTTCGAGGATTTCGCCCGACACGGGAACGGTGATCTTCTTGGAAAGGTCGCCTTGTGCAACGGCAGTCGCGACTTCGGCAATGTTGCGCACCTGGCCTGTGAGGTTGGAGGCCATGGAATTGACGCTGTCGGTCAGGTCCTTCCAGGTGCCGGCCACGCCGCGCACGTTCGCCTGACCGCCGAGCCGGCCTTCCGTGCCGACTTCACGGGCCACGCGCGTCACTTCCGAGGCGAAGGCGTTCAGCTGGTCCACCATCGTATTGATGGTTTCCTTCAGTTCGAGGATCTCGCCCTTCACGTCGACGGTGATCTTCTTTGACAGGTCGCCATTGGCGATCGCGGTGGAGACCTCGGCGATATTGCGCACCTGCGCCGTCAGGTTGCCGCCCATTGAGTTGACGTTCTCGGTCAGGTCCTTCCAGGTGCCGGCCACGCCGCGCACGTTCGCTTGGCCGCCGAGCCGGCCTTCCGTGCCGACTTCACGCGCCACGCGCGTCACTTCCGAGGCGAAGGCGTTCAACTGGTCGACCATCGTGTTGATGGTCTCCTTCAGTTCGAGGATTTCGCCCGACACCGTCACCGTGATTTTCTTCGACAGGTCGCCATTGGCGATCGCGGTCGAAACCTCCGCGATGTTGCGCACCTGCGCCGTCAGGTTCGAGGCCATGGAGTTGACGTTGTCGGTCAGGTCCTTCCAGGTGCCGGCGACACCTGGCACCTGCGCCTGGCCGCCGAGGCGCCCCTCCGTGCCGACCTCGCGCGCCACGCGCGTGACTTCGCCGGCAAAGCCGTTCAACTGATCCACCATCGTATTGATGGTTTCCTTGAGTTCGAGGATTTCGCCCGACACGTCGACGGTGATCTTGCGCGAGAGGTCGCCGCGCGCCACCGCCGTGGTCACCTGGGCGATGTTGCGCACCTGCGCCGTCAGGTTGCCGCACATGGCGTTGACCGAGTCGGTCAGGTCCTTCCAGGTGCCGGCGACGCCGGGCACCAGCGCCTGCCCGCCGAGCTTGCCCTCGGTGCCGACTTCGCGGGCGACGCGCGTCACTTCGGAGGCGAAGGAGCGCAGCTGGTCGACCATGGTGTTGATCGCTTCCTTCAACTGCAGGATTTCACCGCGCACGTCGACGGTGATCTTCTTGGAGAGGTCGCCGTTGGCGACCGCGATCGTCACCTCGGCGATGTTGCGCACCTGCGCCGTCAGGTTCGACGCCATCGAATTGACGCTTTCGGTCAGGTCCTTCCAGACGCCCGTCACCTCGGGCACCTGCGCCTGCCCGCCGAGCTTGCCGTCGGTGCCGACTTCGCGGGCGACACGCGTCACTTCGGAGGTGAAGACGCTGAGCTGCTTGATCATCGTGTTGACGATATCGGCCGAGCGCAGGAATTCGCCCTTGAGCGCCCGCCCGTCGACATCGAGCGGCACGGTCTGCAGCAGATCGCCCTTGGCGACCGCGGTGATCGTGCGCGTGACGGCCGTCGTCGGCCAGAGGAGATCGTCGATCAGGCCGTTGATCGAGCCTTCCATTTCCGACCACGAACCGTCCGAGAGGCCGAAGCGCACGCGCGTGCTCGTCCGCCCGTCGCGGCCGACGACCTGGCCGACATGTTCGAGCTGCTTGGCCATGCGCTGGTTGGCGGCGATGATGTCGTTCAGCGCATCGGCGACCTTGCCGGTAAGACCGGTCAGGTCGGAGCGCATCCGCACGGAAAAATCGCCGCGCCTGACCGCGACCAGCACCTCGAGAAGGGCGCTGGCATCGTCGAACGCCATGTTTTTGTGGTCGTGCCCATTGAGGCTTTCGGCCGCAGCGTCGTCGCGCGAAAATTCACTGGTTTGCTTGCTCACGAAATCCCCCCTGTTCGAACAGAGGTAATTAGTGCTCCGCTCGAAAAAGGGTATGGGTGTGCCGCAGGGTTGCAGAGATAGGCCTAACCCAACGTCAACGGCCAAACTTTGCCTGCGCGGGAACAGTTTCCCGCCGGCCGTCGTTTCCGTCCTGACAAGGAGAACGACCATGTCGAACGTCTCAAGGACAGGGAAAGACGAGATCAACAATGCGACCAGCGCGACCACCTTCGGGCGCTCGGTCGAAAGCCAGGCGCAGATGCAGGATGCCGCCGCGGAGGCATCGCCCGAAACCGGCGGCGAGATGCTCAGCATCTACCGGCTGGAGCCGATCGCCAAACCAGACGATCCCAGATGGGGCAATGCCCCCAATCACGGCGCCGTCGTCGTCGCCGCCCGGACGCCCGGCGATGCCAGGATCGTCGCTGCGGCGCGCGAACTCGATTTCATGGAAGTCGATGCGGCGCCCGCCGAGGATGTGACGACGACCAATGCCAGCGCCTTTCGTGACGACAAACTCTACACCGTGATCGAGATCGATCGGAACAGACGTGATATAAAGCGCGGTATCCTCGACGGCACGGTCTCGGTCGACACGATCCGGCCGGTCGAGGCAGACTAGAAATCCTTTCGTCACCTGGGAGTTTTCATGAATACCGCCAATCTGCAGCTCAAAGGCCTGATCATGGCGATGGCCTCGATATGCGACGCGATCGTCGAAAAGGAATTGCTCACGCGCGGGGAACTCGATACCGCGCTCTCGAAGGCCAAAAGGGCGATCGAGCAGGATGACGACCATGAGCTCTCCGGCGCCAACCTCGCGGCGATCCTACTTCCGATCCGCGTGCTGCAGCTTGCCGGCGAAGCCGGCAGCAAAGGCGAAGGGGCGACGTTTTCGGACTATGCCAAGCTTGTCGGTAGGCTTAGCTGACCGTGTTCGAAGGCTTTTCTTTCGACGCTGGCGAACATTGTTCCGGCGGCAATGTTCAGTGCCGTCGATTTTTGCAATAAGTTGATCCTTTTGGTCTTGTTTTCCGGTCGTTCCTGCGGCTATACCCCGGCCGCATATACTCACGCACCGGGATTTTCATCGTGACCAGCCTCAAATCACTTCTGGCCGCCTGCGGCCTCTCCGCCCTGATCGGCCTTGCCGCAGCCCCGTCATTCGCCGGTTCGACGACCTACCCGCTGACGCTCGAAAACTGCGGCGCTGAAGTGACCTTCAAGAAGGCGCCCGAGCGGGCGATCGGCCTTGGCCAGAACAGCGCGGAAATCCTGCTGCTGCTCGGCCTCCAGGACAAGATGGTCGGCACGGCCTTCTGGCCGAGCAAGGTGCTGCCGCAGCTTGCCGAAGCCAACGCCAAGGTCAAGCTCCTGACTGTGGAGATGCCGACCTTCGAATCCATGCTCGCCGAAAATCCCGATTTCGTGGCCGTGGCTTTGCCGAGCCTCGTCGGCCCGAACAGCAAGATCGCCAAGCGCGAGGATTTCGACAAGGTTGGCGTTTCCACCTATCTCTCGCCGAGCACCTGCCTCAGCACCAAGGATGTCAAGGACCAGTACGGCAGCCGCGGCGAGCTGTGGAACATGGATCTCCTCTACAGGGAGATCGACGAACTCTCGCAGATTTTCGACGTCGCAGATCGCGGCCAGGCGCTGATTGCCGACTTCAAGGCGCGTGAAGCCAAGCTTCGCGGCAGCGTTGCCAAGGACGGCCAGAACCTCTCCTACGTCTTCTGGTTCTCCAGCCCCAGCCCGTCGGCCGACGCTTATGTCGGCGGCAAGAACAGCGCCTCCGGCTTCATCGCCGACCTGCTTGGCGGACACAATGCGATCACCGCGGATGCGGAATGGCCGACCGTCGGCTGGGAAGGCATCATCGCCTCCAACCCCGACGTCATCGTCGTCGCCAGCCTCGACCGCAACCGCTGGGAGCTCGACAAGCCCGAGGCCAAGATCAACTTCCTGAACACCGATCCGGCCGTCAGCCAGATCCCGGCCGTCAAGAACAAGGCGCTCGTCGTGATGGACGGCCAGGCGATGAACCCGACCATCCGCACGATCTACGGCGCCGAGCAGGTTGCCGAGCAGCTGAAGGCCCTCGGTCTGCTGAAGTGACCGACACAGGCCGTCTCTTCCGGCAGCTGGGAGCCGTCACCGCACTGCTTCTGGCTTCCCTCTGCCTCATCGCTGTCGCCATCGGCGTCAGCGTCGGGATCGGCGACCTGCCGATTCCGCTCGCAACCACGTTTTCGGCCGTCACCAACCGGCTGGGCTGGACCGCGGTCGAGCTCAACCGCATCCACGAGACTGTCATCTGGGATTATCGCCTCAGCCGCGCGCTCGTCGCCGCCTTCTGCGGCGCGGGGCTGGCGCTGTCGGGCGCCGTCATGCAGTCGCTGCTGCGCAACCCGCTGGCCGAGCCCTATGTGCTCGGCATCTCGGCCGGCGCCTCCACCGGTGCCGTCGCGATCGTCATCCTGGGCCTCGGCGCCGGCGCGGTGTCGCTATCGGCAGGCGCCTTTGCCGGCGCCTTCGCGGCCTTCTTCTTCGTGGCGCTGCTGTCGAACGGCACCCGTGGCGGCGCGGACCGCACCATCCTTGCCGGTGTCGCCGCATCGCAGCTCTTCAACGCCTCGACCTCCTATATCGTCACCACCTCTGCCAATGCGCAGCAGGCGCGCGACGTCATGTTCTGGCTGCTCGGCAGCTTCAGCGGCGTGCGCTGGCCGGAATTCGCGCTGGTCTCGATCGTCGTCGGCTTCGGCCTCGCCGCCTGTCTGCTCTATGCCCGCGTGCTCGACGCCTTCGCGTTCGGCGACGAGGCGGCCTCCTCGCTCGGCGTGAATGTCGGGCGCGCCCGCATGGCGCTCTTTGCGCTGACCGCCATGATGACGGCCACCATCGTCAGCATGGTCGGCTCGATCGGCTTCGTCGGCCTCGTCGTGCCGCATGTCGCCCGCTTCGTCGTCGGGCCGCTCCATATCCGTCTGCTGCCGGCCTGCGCCATCGCAGGCGCCATCTTCATGGTGCTCGCCGACATCGCCGCGCGCGCCCTCATTCCCGGCCAGATCCTACCGATCGGCGTCGTCACGGCGCTGGTCGGCGTTCCCTTCTTCTCGATCATCCTCTACCGGTTCCAGCGCGCGTCATGAGCATCAAGGCCGACAACCTCACCTGGAAAATTGGCAGGAAGACCATTCTGGACGGCGTTTCCATGGAGGCGCAGCCCGGCCGGATGCTCGGCCTGCTCGGGCCGAACGGCTCGGGCAAGACGTCGCTGCTCAGGCTTCTCGCCGGCCTCAAGCGGCCGCATTCCGGCCGCGTGACGCTCGACAGGAGCGATATCGGCACGATCAGCCGCCGCTCAATCGCCCGGCGCATCGCCTTCGTCGAGCAGCACGCGACGACCAACGCCAATCTCAAGGTCGTCGACGTCGTCAAGCTCGGCCGCTTCCCGCACCGGTCGATGTTCTCCGGCTGGACGAGAGCCGACGAAGAGGCGGTCGAGGCCGCACTGGCGCGCGCCGGCATGGCGGAAAAGCGCGACGAGCGCTGGCAGAGCCTGTCGGGCGGCGAAAAACAGCGCACCCACATCGCCAGGGCGCTCGCCCAGTCGCCGCAGGAGCTGATCCTCGACGAACCGACAAATCATCTCGACATTCAGCACCAGATCGGCCTGATGCGGCTCGTCTCCGGCCTGCCGATCACCAGCATCGTCGCCCTGCACGATCTCAACCATGCCGCCATGTTCTGCGATGAGTTGATCATCATGCAGCGGGGCAGGATCGTCGCGTCCGGCGCGCCTGAGGACGTGCTGAGCGAGAAGCTGCTGCGCGAGGTCTTCTCGATCGAGGCGCGCGTCGAAGCCTCGCCCTATCACTCCCGCCCGCACATCCACTATCTCAAGTGAGAGCGGCTAGAACAGGATGATTTTAGGCCCGATTGGCCTAAAATCTGAATCCTGTTCTAAATTAAAGAGTTAGAGCATGATGTCGTCCGAAAACCGCTCACACTTTTCGGCATCATGCTCTAGTCCACGCAGGTCGACTTTGCCGCGTCCAGGCGAACGTTCTGCACGAATGCCTGGAGTGCTGGCCACATTTCCCAATAGTAACGATTCAGCGCTGGATCAACATGGTCGAGAACGGGGCGAGGCTGGCCCAGAATCGCGGCCATATCGATTTCAAAAGCGCTCATGTCGCCGAACGGTCGCTTGAAATTGACCACGGGCGCGGGATAGCCTTCACCGGCGACGGTCGAGATGATCCGACTGTCCGGCCACTCGATGCTCAGGTGGTGCAGGAGTTGGAGATGCTGGCGGGTGAATTGAAAAAAGCCATCTGGCTCAAGGCGCGGCATTTCTGCCAGATATGAATTAATCCGTGCGCCCGGCAATCCAGCGAGATCGTTCCGAAGCCGGCGTTGCATCGTCGCATTATCGAGATGGTCGAGGTGATATTGTCCGTCCGCTAGCCCGCAATTCGCAAGAGCCCAAGTCAGCAGTGTCGAGACCTCGCGGTGAAATCGGGCGATGGCAATTCGATCGCTCGTGCCGATGATCGGGCCGAGGTCAGCGGCCAGATCGTCGCTGCCATATGGAGCGAGTGGATTGACAACAGGCCCCCCGCTTTCGATCGAGGTGCTCCACGCAAACTGCAGTTTCCGCAATGCCTCGATGTGCTGAGGTGTGATGGTCAGCGCGGGGTCTTCCGGATCGGCGTAGATCTGATGCTCGGCGTGCCATTGCCAAGCAATCCAGGCCGGCCAGGAAAGCACAGCCACGATCAGAGCGAGCCCAAAAAGCCGCCACCCGAATACCATTTGAGAATTCTCCCGGTATCAATACGCAGAGATCATGATTTCTTGGCTATCGGGTCTTGGTAGGCTTTGGCAAGTTCAGTATGCGTGTCGCTCTGTTTGCGACGGCAACTTCCATGCGCTGACACGCTCACGTCACGATTTGCAGCGGCAGAGCGGTGGTCTTCTTGATCGTCTTGAGCACGATGCTCGATTTGATCGAGGCCAGATTGTCGGTGACGCGGATCATTCTTTCGAGAAACTGGCTGAGATGGTCGAGGTCGCGCGTCATGACCTTCATCAGAAAGTCGGCGTCGCCGGTCTGCGAATAGCACTCCAGGATCTCCGGCGCGGTCTCGATGAAGCGATGCAGCCGCTCGTTTCCGCCCTCGGTATGCGCTCGGAGGCTGACGAGCGTATGCGCGACGACGGTAAAGCCCAGTTTCACCGGGTTGAGGATGGCGACGACGCTCTGGATATATTGCTCTTTGCGCAGCCTTTCCAAACGGCGGGCGCATTGGGTCGCCGAGAGATTGACCTTCTGAGAGAGTTCGCTCTGCGTCAGTTCGCTGTTCTGCTGGAGGGCGGCAAGCAATTTGATATCGAACTGGTCGAGCATTGACGCCCTCTCATATAAGGGGAATTTCTGCGCAATATAGCCTTTGCGCGCCGATTGTCTGCATCGATTCACCTCCGAAAGGAGATAATCGCAGAAATTCGTCATGAAAGTTCCGTTAATCTCCGGCCAATGACACAAAAGCGGAGGTGGAGCTCGTGTTTGAGGAACTGAAGAACCGGCCGGCCGACAGCCTGCTTGCACTCATCAAGGCCTTTCAGGCCGACGAGCGCTCCGGAAAGATCGACCTCGGCGTCGGCGTCTATCGCGACGCCATGGGACGCACGCCCGTCATGCGTGCCGTCAAGGCGGCGGAGCAGCTTCTTCTCGAAACCCAGGACAGCAAGAAATATCTCGGCCCCGAAGGCGATCTGCAATTCGTCCGCCTGCTTGAGCCGATTATCTTCGGAAACTCGCCGAAATTCGCCCAACGCCTCGTCGGCATCCAGACACCGGGCGGAAGCGGCGCGCTCCGCCTCGGCGCGGAGCTCATCCAAACGGCAAACCCATCGGCGAAGGTTCTCCTGGGGACGCCGAGCTGGCCCAACCATGCGCCGATCTTCTCTTCGGCGCGCCTGACCGTGAAGGAATATGCCTTCGTCGACCTTGCGTTACAGCAGGTGAAATTCGAAAGCGTGGTGGAAGCCTTGTCTTCCGCCAACGAGGGCGACGTCGTGCTGCTTCACGGTTGCTGCCACAATCCCACGGGCATCGATTTCACCATGGAGCAGTGGCGAGAGATTGCCGATCTCCTCGTTGCGCACAGGCTGGTGCCCTTCATCGATCTTGCCTATCAGGGGCTGGGCGACGGTCTCGAACAGGATGCCGCGCCGGCACGCATGATCCTCGATGCGGTCGACGAGGCGCTGATCGCCTATTCCTGCGACAAGAATTTCGGCCTCTATCGCGAGCGCGTTGGCGCGCTCTACGTCGTGGCCCGCAATGCCGATGACGTCACGAAGGCCGAAAGCAACATGGCGGCGCTTGCCCGCGTCAACTGGTCCATGCCGCCGGACCATGGGGCGGCCGTCGTCAGGGTCATTCTCGAAAGCCCCGAAATGACGGCAATGTGGCGTGCGGAGCTCGAAGAAATGTGCGAGCGCGTCAACGGCAATCGCGCGGCGCTGGCCGCCGCCTCTCCCGATCTCGCCTTCATCAGCCGGCAACGCGGCCTGTTTTCCAATCTCTCCATGCGTAGGGAAACGGCGGTCGCGCTCAGGGCAAACCACGGCATCTACATGGCCGATTCCGGCCGCATGAACCTTGCCGGCATGCAGCCCGCCGATGCCGGCGCCATCGTCGCGGCGCTCCGGGCCGAAGGCTGCCTGAAATCATAACCAATCGCATTCTTGGAGCTTTCGAATGAGCAGGAAAGAAACGACCGGCCAGGCGATCACCCGTTCGCTTGTCGCCCATGGGATCGACACGGTCTTCGGCATCCCCGGCGCCCATATGTATGATTTCAACGACGCCCTTTATGACGCCGGCGACAAGATCCGGTTCATTCACACCCGGCATGAACAGGGTGCGGGCTACATGGCCTATGGCTATGCCAAATCCACCGGCCGGATCGGCGCCTATACCGTCGTGCCAGGTCCCGGTGTCCTCAACTCGGGTGCGGCCCTCTGCACCGCTTACGGCGCCAATGCGCCGGTGCTCTGCGTCACCGGCAACATCATGTCGCACCTGATCGGGCGCGGCAGAGGGCAATTGCACGAACTGCCGGATCAGCTCGCGACGATGCGCGGGATTACCAAGACGGCGGAGCGCATCGACCATCAATCCGAGGCCGGTCCCGTCATGGCCGAGGTCGTCGCCAAGATGCTCTCCGGCCGCCAAGGCCCGGGAGCGGTCGAAGCGCCGTGGGACGTGTTCGGACAAGCCGGCCCTGAAATCGACGTTCCCGTAGCAACGCGCGCGCCTCATCCGGCGGTCAATCCCGATCAGATCGCCGCCGCGGCGGCGCTGATATCAGGCGCCAGCAATCCGATGATCATGGTCGGCGGCGGCGCGGCGGATGCCGGTGCGGAGATTGCCGCGCTGGCGGAACTGCTGCAGGCGCCGGTCACCTCCCACCGCTCCGGCAAGGGCATCGTCCCCGACGATCATCCGAACTACCTGAATTTCGTCGCCGCCTATGAATATTGGAAGAAGGTCGACGTGCTGATCGGGGTCGGCAGCCGGCTCGAATTGCAGTTCATGCGCTGGAAATGGCTACCAAAAGGGCTGAAGATCATCCGCATCGATATCGACCCCACCGAGATGGTGCGTCTCAAGCCTGATATCGGTATCGTCGCGGATGCAAGCGATGGGACGCAAGCTCTGATCGATGCCCTCACGGGCACGCGTCGCGAGGACCGCACGAGCGAATTTGCCGAGTTCAACAGGGAGGCCAAGGCGCGCTTCTCGGCCGTGCAGCCGCAGCTCGCCTATCTCGATGCCATTCGCGAAGCCCTGCCGAGAGATGGCTTCTTCGTCGAGGAGGTCAGCCAGATGGGCTTTACGGCGCGCTTTGCATTCCCGACCTACGGTCCTCGCCAATATGTGACATGCGGTTACCAGGATAATCTCGGTTTCGGCTTCAACACCGCCCTGGGTGTGAAAGTCGCCCATCCTGATAAAGCCGTTATCTCGGTTTCAGGGGATGGCGGCTTCATGTTCGGTGTTCAAGAACTTGCCACCGCCGTCCAGCACAAGATCAATGTCGTCGCCATCGTCTTCAACAATTCCGCCTACGGCAATGTGCTGCGCGATCAGAAGCAGACCTATAAAGGCCGTTATCTCGGCTCGGATCTCACCAATCCCGATTTCGTCGCCCTGGGCGAGAGCTTCGGCATCCGCTCCTTCAAGGCGACGAGCCCCGGCGAATTGAGGGATGTATTGGAGAAAGTGCTTGCTCTCGATGAACCTGTCCTCATCGAGGTTCCCGTCGAAAAGGGCTCGGAGGCGAGCCCCTGGCCTTTCATTCATCCGGCTCCGCACGCGGAATGACCGGAAGGAACGTGAAGCTCTATCAAGGTGACTTGAGAAAAACCGTCGCCAGCGGCGGCAGCGTCAGCGAGAGCGAATGCGGCCTGCCGTGGGCGGGTACGGGTTCGCTCGGCACTGCGCCGTTGACGAGACCGGAGCCGCCATATTCGCGCGCATCCGTCGTCATCCGCTCGATCCACACGCCGTCCCGCGGCACGCCGATCCGGTAGCCGTAACGCGGCACCGGCGTGAAGTTCGAGACGACGAGGATGGAGGAAGAGCGCTCCGGAGCATAACGCAGCATGCCGAGAACGGAATTGACGCTGTCGTTCGCCGCCGCCCATTCGAAGCCTTCGGAATGGAAATCGCCGAACTGCAAGGCCGGCTCTTCTCCGTAAAAACCGTTCAAATCCTTGACCAGCCGCTGAAGCCCGGCATGTGCCGGCCGGTCCAGCACGTCCCAGCTGATTGAGGCGTCATGGTTCCACTCGCCGGGCTGGGCGATCTCGCCGCCCATGAACATCAGCTTCTTGCCGGGATGGCCCCACATGAAGGCGAGGTAGCTGCGCAGATTGGCGAATTTCTGCCACTCGTCGCCCGGCATCTTGCCGAGCAGCGAGCCCTTTCCGTAAACGACCTCGTCATGCGAAATCGGCAGGATGAAGCGTTCGGAATAGGCATAGATCATCCCGAAGGTCATCGTGCCGTGGTGGTAGCTCCGGTAGACGGGATCTTTCTCGATGTAGCTCAGGCTGTCATGCATCCAGCCCATGTTCCACTTCATGTCGAAGCCGAGCCCGCCCTCTTCCGGCGGCTTCGTCACCCCGGGCCAGGCCGTCGATTCCTCGGCGATCGTCATGGCATGCGGGCAGCGCTCGTGAATGATGCTGTTCAGGTGCTTGAAGAATTCCACCGCTTCGAGATTTTCGCGCCCGCCATATTGATTGGGAATCCATTCCCCCTCGTTGCGGCTGTAGTCGCGGTAGAGCATCGAGGCGACGGCGTCGACGCGCAATCCGTCGATGTGGTAGCGTTCGAGCCATTCGAGCGCGCTGGCGATCAGGAAGCCCTTTACCTCGTTGCGGCCGAGATTATAGATCAGCGTGTTCCAATCGCGGTGAAAGCCCTCGCGCGGATCCTCATGCTCGTAAAGCGCCGTGCCGTCGAAGCGGGCGAGCCCCCAGACATCCGTGGGGAAATGGGCCGGCACCCAGTCGAGAATGACGCCGATCCCGGCGCCGTGGCAGCGGTCGATGAAATAGGCGAAATCCTCAGGCGTGCCGTAACGGCCGGTCGGAGCGAAGAGGCCGAGCGGCTGATAGCCCCAGGAGCCGCCGAAGGGATGCTCCATGATCGGCAGCAGCTCGATATGGGTGAACCCCATCTCACGAACATAAGGAACGAGCCGCTGGCTGAGCTCGGCCCAGTCGAGCGACCGCCCGCCATTCTCCCGCAGCCAGGAACCGGCATGCACCTCGTAGACGGAGATCGGACCCGCCAGTCTTTCCTGTCGCGAGCGCCCCTTCATCCAATTGTCATCAGTCCATCGAAACCGCGTCGACGATGCGACGATCGATGCGGTGGACGGGGCGGCTTCGCTCGCTCTCGCCACCGGGTCGGCCTTCTGCGGCAGGCAATTGCCATGCGCGTCGATGATTTCGAATTTGTATCTCTCGCCGGGCGCGAGCCGAGGCACGAACAGTTCCCAGACGCCGGCCGACTGCCGCAGCCGCATCGGGTTTCGCCGTCCGTCCCAGGCGTTGAAATCGCCGACGACAGAGACGCGGCGGGCATTCGGCGCCCAGACGGCGAAACGAACCCCAGCCACCTCGTCGACCGACATCTCCACCGCGCCGAGCGTCCGGCTCAGGCTGTAGTGGGTGCCCTCGGATATCAGGTGGAGATCGAGTTCCCCGAGCAGAAGCCCGAAACTATAGGGGTCCTCGGTGATCTGTTCGCCGTCCGGCCATGTGATCCGCAACCGGTAGGGCATCCTCGAACCCACCGCCGCCGCAAACAGGCCGGAGGGATGAGCGATGCTGAAAGGCGCCACCACCCTGCCGCTCGCCGCCTCGATGAGGTCGACGCCTTCGGCGCCCGGCAAATAGACGCGCACGATCGTCATGCCGCCGCTCTCATGCGGGCCGAGGATCGAGAAGGGATCGCCGTGGCGGCCTTCGATCAGGGCCCAGAGCGCATCGTGCCCGATGCCTGCGAGAAGTTCCGAGCGTTCGACATTCATGCCGTTACCCCCGCCAAGCGCGATACGATTTCGGTTAGGCCGGCAAGCGGGATCGGCAGCCACTTCGGCCTGATGCGGGCTTCATAGGCGACTTCGTAGGCTGCCTTTTCGAGAAGAAAGGCATCGAGAACCCTCCGCCGTTGTTCCGCCGGCATGGCGAGCGCCTTCGATGCGGAGGCCGCTTGCCAATAGGCATCGAGAAAGGCCTTCTCGGCATGGCGCCCGAAACGGGCGATGGCGTCGCGGCGCACCTCGTTTTCGTGTTCGGTGACCGCGTCATTGTCGAGCTGGGCGGTGGCGACGAGGTAGCTGAGCGACCTCAGAAGCCCGGCGACATCTCGCAGCGGAACCGTCTTCGCCCGGCGTTCGGCGAGATTTTTCGCGGGCTCGCCTTCGAAGTCGATGATGACGGCATCGCCCTCGCTGACCAGGATCTGGCCGAGATGGAAGTCGCCATGCGTGCGCGTCATCAGCGTGCCGCGGGCGCTCTCCGCCAGCCTCGCGCCAAGTTCGACGAGCTCGGAACGGCGCTCCAGAAGCGGGCGGGCGAGAAGATCGATCGCGGGATCGGCATTTTCCTCGCGTTCCGCCAGTTTCGACATGGCATAGGCGACTTCGCCCGCCACCGCCTTCCTGATCGCCTCCACCTCGTCGTCGCCGGCGACGACGGGACTGAAAGCCTCGTCGGCATTTTCCCCGGAAAGCACGACATGCAATTCGCCGAGCCTCATGCCGACCATGGCGACGAAGCTGATCAGCGGCTGGAAGACGTCGTCGCCGGGCTCGACCGCCGGGTCGTTCAGCACGAGTTCGTCGGCGCCGCGGCGCAGATTGTTGAGCATCCAGTTCCAGGCGTCGCCCTGGTTGCGGATCGCGCCCTGGACGATGATCAGTGTCGAGCGCCGCCCGCTGGAATCGGTGTGCGCGACCTCGCCGAGCAGCGGAGCGGTGTGATCATAACCCGCGCAGGTCAGAAACCGCGTCATCTCGACCTCTGGATGGACACCCGGGAAAATGTGCCGGATCAGCTTGATCATGGCGGTATCGCCGACGATGAGCGAACTGTTGGATTGCTCGGCCGAAAGCCAATGAACCGGCATGTCGTCGGCGACATCAAGACGGTCGAGCCGCTCGGTGCCGAGAAATTCGAGGGTGCCGGTGCGTCCGGTGATGCGTGAGCGGTCGGCCAGCCCGCGCAGGATGCCGCGCGCCATCGCCTCCACAGCGAACCCATCCGTGAGGAAACCGACCCGCCTGCCCTGGCGAACCCGCCCGAGCGCAAGCTGCTGTGTCAGAGCGGAGGGCTGCGCATCGTCCCAGGCGACAGCCAGCGGCAGCTGGTAGGCTTCGCTGTGATCCGGCAGTTCCACCTCCAGTTCGCCGAGAACGATCCCGTCGGCATAGGGGATAGGCGTCGCCGAGATCAGCCGCGCCGCCTGAAGCGGCTGGTCCTTCGCGCCGAACCAGCGCCGCTTGGCGAGGTAAGCAGGTAGAATTTCGTTGCTGAGGACGCGTCCGAGCCGCGGCTCGTCGACGAGATCGAGCAGGCCGCGGCGGATCACCATCGTCACGAGATCGGGCAATTGTTCGGGCGGCGCGGTGCGCCATGCCGGCGGATCGGCATCGGCCTCCAGCTGGAACCAGAAGAAGCCGTAGGGCGGCAGCGTCAGCAGATAGGTCAGCTGGCCGATCGGCGGAAAGGGCGACATGCCCGTCAGTTCGATCGGCACGCGGCCCTCGAAGGCCGAGAGGTCGAGTTCGACCGCTTGCGGCAGCCGCGAGAGGTTCGCGACGCACATCAGCGTCTCGCCCTCATATTCCCGGAGATAGGCAAGGATTTTCCGGTTCTCTGGCGAGAGAAACCGCAGCGAGCCGCGCCCGAAAGCCGGATGCCGCCCACGCAGCGCCAGCATCTTGCGCGTCCAGTTGAGCAGCGAATGCGCGTCGGTGCTCTGCGCCTCGACGTTGACGGCCTCGAAACCATAGAGCGGATCGCCGATCAGCGGCAGGACGAGACGCGCCGGGTCCGTCCGGGAAAAGCCGCCATTGCGGTCGGGCGACCATTGCATCGGCGTCCTCACCCCGTCGCGGTCGCCGAGATAGATGTTGTCGCCCATGCCGATCTCGTCGCCGTAATAGATCACAGGCGTGCCCGGCATCGACAGCAGAAGCGCGTTCATCAACTCGATGCGCCGGCGGTCGCGCTCCATCAGCGGCGCGAGACGCCGCCTGATGCCGAGATTGATGCGGGCGCGCTTGTCGGAGGCATAGGTCTCCCAGAGATAGTCGCGCTCGGCATCCGTCACCATTTCGAGCGTCAGTTCGTCATGATTGCGCAGGAAGATCGCCCATTGGCAATTCTCGGGGATTTCCGGCGTCTGGCGCAGGATATCGGTGATCGGGAACCGGTCTTCCTTGGCGATCGCCATATACATGCGCGGCATCAGCGGGAAGTGGAAAGCCATATGGCACTCGTCACCCTCGCCGAAATATTCGCGCGTATCCTCCGGCCATTGATTGGCCTCGGCCAGCAGCATGACGCCGGGGTGTGTGGCGTCTAGCGCGGCGCGGATGCGCTTGAGGATCGCATGGGTTTCCGGCAGGTTCTCGTTGATCGTGCCCTCGCGCTCGACGAGGTAAGGGATCGCGTCGAGGCGGAAGCCGTCAATGCCGGTTTCCAGCCAAAAGCGCATCACCTTCAGCAATTCCTCCATGACGAGCGGGCTGTCGAAATTGAGATCCGGCTGGTGGGAATAGAAGCGGTGCCAGTAATAGGCGCCGGCGACGGCATCCCATGTCCAGTTGGATTTTTCCGTATCGAGGAAGATGATGCGGGTTTCCGGGAATTTCTGATCGCTGTCCGACCAGACATAGAAATCGCGCTCGGGCGATCCCGCGGGCGCCTGGCGCGCGCGCTGGAACCAGGGATGCTGGTCTGAGGTGTGGTTGATGACGAGCTCGATGATGACCCGGATATTGCGCTGGTGGGCTGCGTCGACGAAAGCGCGGAAATCCTCCACCGTCCCGTAATCCGGGCTGACATTGCCGTAATCGGCGATGTCGTAGCCATCGTCGCGGCGCGGTGAGGGAAAGAACGGCAAAAGCCAGATGGCGTTGACGCCGAGTGCGGCGATGTGATCGAGCTTGTCGTGCAGGCCGGCAAAATCGCCGACGCCGTCACCATTGGCGTCGTAGAACGACTTGATGTGCAGCTGGTAGATGATCGCATCCTTGTACCAGAGCGGCTGCTCGGTGTTGCCGGGATTCATCGTGTCCATTCATGCCTCCGCTGCGCGAACGCGCCAGATCGCAAAGGGCAGGATCTGAGGATTGAAGCTCACTCTCTGCCGTTTGCCGTTCCACCTGAACCGATGCCCCGTGACCAAATCCTCGGCGTCGAGCCCGCCGCCGTCGCCGAGCGACCACTTCCAGAGCGGCAGCTCGACATCGCTTTCCTGAAAATTATGCGGGTCGAGGCTGATCGCGATCAGCAAAACATTGTCGCGGGCGCGGCTCGCCTTCTCGAAGAACAGGATGTTGTCATTCCAGGCATTCAGCAGCGTCAGCCCGAGATGCGAATGCAGCGCCGGGTTTTCGTTGCGAATGCGGTTCAGCATCCTGATTTCAGCGATGATGTTGCCCGGCCGGTCGTAATCCCAGGCGCGGATCTCGTATTTCTCGCTGTCGGCATATTCCTTGCGCTTGGCATCGGGGCGCCCCTCGCAAAGTTCGAAACCGTTATAGACGCCCCAAAGGCCCGACAAGGTGGCGGCCAAAGCCGCGCGGATCAGGAAGGCCGGGCGCGGCGCGTTCTGGAGAAAATCCGGATTGATGTCATGGGTGTTTACGAAGAAATGCGGGCGGAAGAATTCCTTCGGCGCCGTCTGCGTCAGCTCCCGCATATATTGCTCGAGTTCCCACTTGGCATTGCGCCAGGTGAAGTAGGTATAGGACTGGGAGAAGCCGATCTTCGCCAGCCGGTACATGACCTTCGGCTTGGTGAAGGCTTCCGACAGGAAGACGACGTCGGGATGGCGCGCCCGGATATCGCCGATCAGCCATTCCCAGAATGGGAAAGGCTTGGTGTGCGGATTGTCGACGCGAAACAGCTTGACGCCCTGGTCGACCCAGAGCTGGACGATATCCCGGAGCTCCACCCATAGAGAGGGCAGCGCGTCCTTCGTGTAGAAATCGACATTGACGATGTCCTCGTATTTCTTCGGCGGGTTCTCGGCATATTTGATCGTGCCGTCGGGCCTCCAGTCGAACCAGCCCGGATGCTCCGTCAGCCAGGGATGGTCCGGCGAAGCCTGGATCGCAAGGTCGAGCGCGATCTCCAACCCGTGCCGGCCCGCCTCCTCGACCAGCCGGCTGAAATCCTCGAAATCGCCGAGCTCGGGATGGATGGCATCATGGCCGCCCTCCTCGGAGCCGATGGCATAGGGGCTTCCGGGATCGTCAGGCGCGGCCTTCAGGCTGTTGTTGCGCCCCTTCCGGTTGGTCGTTCCAATCGGGTGGATGGGCGGGAAATAGAGCACGTCGAAACCCATGTCGCGGATGGCGGGCAGTCGCGGGATGACATCATCGAAGGTGCCGTGCCGGTTCGGGTCGCCGCTCTGCGAGCGCGGGAAGATCTGGTACCAGCTCGCAAAGGCTGCCGACTTACGTTCTGAATCGACGGCGCTCGTCGTGGAGCGAAGCCGGAACGGCCGCCTGTCGGTCCGGTTCATCAGCTCGGAAGTCTGGGGATCGAGCAGGATCGCCGTGCGCTCGGAATCGGAGGCGTTTTCGAGACTGCCGATGAGAGCCTGCAAATCGGCGCCGAGCGCCGCCGGCGCTTCAGCCTTCGCGGCGCGAACGAGGTTCAAGCCCTCCTGAAGCTCCAGCTTCAGGTCCAGCCTCGCATCGTTCTTCTTGGTCAGCTCGTAACGGAAGATCGCAAAGGCGTTCTTCCACGCCTCGACCGCGAATTCGTAGCGCCCGACGCGTTCCAGCAGGAATTCAGCGCGCCAGCGGTCGTTCTCGACCAGTTGCATCTCAGTCTCGTTCCACTCCGCCATGGCATCGTGCGGCTTCGAGAGCAGGACGGCGGCGATCGGATCGTGGCCGTCGGCGAATATGTCGGCCTCGACGGTGACGGTCTCTCCGACGACGCGCTTGACGGGAAAGCGCCCGTCATCGACCCGCGGCGTGATGTTTTCGATGGCGAGCCGCGGCGAGGCTGTCGCCTGTTCGACGTCAAGGGCGGGCCTGGATGTGATCGGCTCCGGCGCCTGGCCTTCGATGATCCGCATCTCCCCTGCCCGCAGGCGCAGGACCGCGCCATCGGCCGTGACAGGGAGATAACCGGAAACAGCCTCGCGAAGCGCCGTCACCGGCGCGGGCGCACTTCGCCGGAGGTCCCTGTTGATCAGGACGAACCGCACATTCGACGCGCTGCGAAGATCCTGCTCCTCGGACTGCACCAGCGTTGAAACCGGCCCGCTGGCGTTTCGGATCAGGCGAAGCGATGGAGCGCGCGCACGGCCGGCCTTGGCGATCTCGGTATTGGCGAGGCGTATCTCGGAGGAAATATCGAAGGCGAGATCATGGCGGAGCTTGCGCAAGCCAGAGCCGTCCCCATGCGTGGGATCGAGCGGGGTGGCCGCACCGTATTCGAAACCCATGGGAACCATGAGGCCGCCGCCAAGCGAGGCGGCGAGCCGCAGCGCCCTGACGGCGCGCCGCTCGAGGATTTCGCGGCTCTCGGTCCCGTGCGCGATCCGCCTCGCAAAGGGCGGCTCGGGAAAGGCGACCTGCCAGCCGAGCGGCTCCTGAACGTTATGCTCCTCGACGAACCATCTCTCGTCGAGATCCCACCAGGCCATCGACGAAAAACATCCTGTAAAACCCGCATCCGCGATCGCTCGCCTCACCGCAAAATCGGTGCCGGGCGTCCACGCGAGGAATTGCGTGTCAGCCTTCTCACGGACCGCCGTGATCAGCGATTTGAAAAGTGCCGGCGCTGCGCGATCGATCCCGAGCACCCGATAGCCGGAGAGGCCGAAACCGGAGAACCGCCGCAGCCGTTCAGTCCATTCCGCCAGCAACTGCGATTGCCACTCCGCTCCCATCATGGTCATCGGCTCCGCCGGGTCGAGCGGCGAGCGCCGGGGATCGACGGGACGAAAGCCCGCTTGCGGGTCTCGGGCCTTCCCGTCGAGCATCAGGTCCATCATCAAGCCGACGCCGCTCGTGCCGGCAGCCTCCACGAGGCGCGACAGCCCCTCCTCGACCGCGCTTCCCAGTTGCAGTTCAGGGTCGAGGCGATCGAAATCCCGGGAGGTAAAAATGCTGCAATCCCCACCCCGGTCGAAGAGCGGCGCCGTCAGCACATGGTCGAAGCCGGTATCCGCCGCATGATCGAAAACCTCGCGCCATGCATCGATGCCTTGGAGAAGTAGCGGATTGACATAATAGATCCGGGGTGGGGTGCTGAACGCACCCTGCTTCGCAGAGAGTAACATCGGCCGCCGCCTCGAGTTGCTTTTCAGGCAAACTTCCTTTGGCGGAGGTTGTTCCACTCAACCCGTCAATTCACGGCTGCATGAGGCATCGTAAGGCGAGATGGGAGACGACATCATCAGACGGGTCGGCCCCGCTCAACGAGAGAAGGAAGGCCTCACATTTGCCGATAGAGATATTGCCGCCATGCGTTAAAAGACCCTCTGACTGTTTCCGATCCGGAAATTATCGAGCGGTTGAAAGCCCATCAATGCTTCGATCAATAATTTTCATCACCGCCCTCACGGCTTGCATACCGTGCCTCGCCTCCTGGAGCATCGAGACCGACCGCTCGACACCGGATAAACATGGCCTGTTCGAAATCCGCGAGGAGGCCAGGCGCTTCATCGCGCAGGAGAACGCCAAGGGGCGCGAGCGCTGGGACGTGCTGGAGCCCAATGCGAAAGTGTTCGTCCCCCGATGCGCTGTCCCGCTCCAGGCAGAATGGACGCCGAAGAGCCTCGGCCGCTCGAAGCCCAGCGTGATGGTGATCTGCCCGGCAGCCGTACCGAATACGGTGATGAAGCGGTGGGATGTGTTCGTGCCGGTAAAGCAGAAATCGGGCAGCCCGTAAAAGGCAGGTATCCGAACGAAACCTGATGTAGTGGATGAAGTCGCTGCGAGTGCAATGGAGGCAACCGGACATGAACCCAGCGGTAGAATTGTGCTCCTATCCCGGGCTCGACGAGCGCATCGTCATCGTCCGGGCGGGAGACGAAGTGGACGCCATGTTTGTCCGGACCGAGAGGTTCAACGTCCTGATCGATACGCTCGGTACCCCCGAATTATGCCGGATGGCGCTCGATCTGCTTGAGGAAAGAGCCGAGGCCCGTCCGCTGATCGTCGTCAATTCGCATATGGATTGGGATCACTTCTGGGGAAATGCAGCCATTGCAGGGCGTGCTCCCATTATCGCGCATGCCGCCGCACTCGACCGCCTGCGCAATGCCTCCACGCAACAGGTCCTGAAGGACAAGGCGAGCCAGGAAGCGCGGTTTCGCAATGTCGAACTCATCGGCCCGGACATCACCTTCTCCGGCTCGATGGTTCTGAATGGCGGCGATCTGACGCTCGAACTCATTCATACGCCGGGACATACGCCCGATCATATCGCCGTCTGGATTCCAGAACTCCGCATTTGCCTCGCCGTCGATGCAGTGGAGTCGCCCATTCCCGAAGTCTGGAGCAGGAGTGCCGGTGATCTTCGCCTGATCCGCTCCTCGCTCACGCGGATTCGTGACCTCGATGCGAGACTGGTCATCCCCGCGCACGGCAGGACGTCTTCGCCTTCCGCAGTGGACGGGAACCTCACCTACTTCGAAGCCCTGGCCGATCGCGTCGGTACGTTGAGCGATCGCCGGCTGGCCGACCCGCAACTCGGCGATATAGAGGGTTTCCGGCTCGAAGACTTCGTCGCCATTCCCGTGGGGATGCCTTCGGACACGGCGGCGTTCTACCGCAGCTGCCATGAAACGAACCTCGGCGCTACGGTTCAGGCGCATATCGAAAAACTGAAATCCGCGTAGGAGACCAAGGGTGAAACAGTTGGAGGGCGGGCGAACCGGGCAGATCTGGCGCGACGGCGAAACCGTCATCAGACCATCAGGCGCATGGACGCCGACCACGCACCGGTTCCTGCGCCATCTCAGAAGCAAGGGCTTTCTGGCGGCGCCGGAGCCCATTCAAATTACCGATGAAGGTCGGGAGGTCGTCAGCTACGTCACTGGCCGCGTCTGCGAAGAGCTCAGTGACCCTCTTGCCGGATCGGAGCGCATGCTGATTTCAGCAGCAAGGCTTCTCAGCGCTTTTCATACCGCATCTCAAGGCTTTCTGGAATCGGATGGCGAGGCCCAGATATGGATGCTGCCGGCGCAGGAGCCGCGCGAAATCGTCTGCCACGGAGACTACGCGCCCTACAACCTCGCCGCCGCCGATCATGAGGCTGTCGGGATCATCGATTTCGACACCGCCCATCCCGCCCCGCGGCTGTGGGATCTCGCCTATGCGGTCTATCGCTGGGCGCCTCTCTCCGATCCCGCCAATCCCTCTGTGGCATTCGGCCTCGACGAGCAGTTGCGGCGGACTGATATCTTCTGCACCGCCTATGGCGCGACGTTGGAGGAACGGCGCCAGCTTCCCGCGATGATCTGCAGGCGGCTCCAGGCCCTCGTCGATTTCATGTTGGCAAGCGCCGCAGTTGGAGACGAGACTTTCGCGGAGGACGTCGATGCGGGAGATGCCCGGCTCTATCTCCACGACATCGACTATATCGGCAAACATCAGGACCGGCTGCTGGAGGTTCTGTGCTGACTAAAGCGCGTCGCGATCTTTCAGATTCGCTCGTCGCGCTTTAGGTCTTTGTTGTTACGCATGTCGTTCTCGCAAAACCGCTGCACACTTTTGCGCGACATGCTTTAGAGCCACTTTCTCCGGCGGAAGAAGCCGAAAAGACCGAGGCACAAGACCGCGATGACGCCAAGCACGACGAAATAACCGTACTGGAATTTCAGTTCCGGCATATCGCTGAAATTCATCCCGTAAATGCCGGCGATCGCAGTGGGAACGGCAAGGATCGCCGCCCAGGCGGCGAGCTTGCGGGCGATCGCCGTCTGCTCTGTCTGGCCGATCATCACGCTGGCTTCAAAGGCGAAGGCAAGCACCTCGCGCAGCGCGTCGATATCCTCCTGAACCCGGCGCACGTGATCGGTCACATCGCGGAACAGCGACTGGAGCGTCGGGTCCATGCCGGGAAGATCGATATGCTCGTATCGCCGGCAGACGTCGACGAGCGGCACCACGGCGTTGCGCAGCCGCAGGAGCTTGCGCCGTAAGAGGTAAAGCCGCTCGATGTCGGATTTTCCCAGCTGTTCGCGCAGCACGAGATCCTCGAGCATCTCGACCTCTTCCTGCACCACCTCGATGACAGGCATGTAGTTGTCGACGATGAAATCGAGGATGGAATAGAGAATGTAGTTCTCACCATGGGCAAGCGCCGCTGGCGTCGCCTCGCATCGTTGCCTGACGGCGAGATAGGAGGAGGATTCTCCGTGGCGAACCGAGACGACATAACCGCGGCCGACGAAGAGATGCGTTTCGCCGAAGACGATTTCGCCGTCCTTCATATGGGCGGTGCGGGCGACGATGAACATCGCCTCCCCGTAAATCTCGAGTTTCGGGCGCTGGTGCGGCTGCGCCGCATCCTCGATCGCCAGCGGGTGGAGATTGAACTCGGCCTGGATCTGGTGCAGCAGCACCTCATCCGGCTCGTGCAGGCCGATCCAGACGATGGCATTCTCCCGGCTTCGCCACTCGCCGGCTTCCTCTATCCTGATGTCGCGAATGCGCTGCCCATGCTCGTAAACGGCAGCGGCCACGACGCCGGGCCGCTGTTCATGCCGAGGCGACGCCGAACCGCTGCTCTCCCGCGCTGGAGAACTCTCCAGATCCTTCAACCGTTCCAATCCTGCCGTCCTCCCCGTCCGGCGGATCACGCATCCGCCACCAACGCCGGTCAGGCGTTGCGCCGATCATAATGCCATTTCGAAAAACATGCATCCGCTTCGGAGCAGCTACGGTCACGCCTCCCACGGCGCCTTGCGCTGCAAGCGCTCTGCGACCTTCGGTGACGCGGCTGAGGGCGGACCCTCGATGGCCGCGACAAAGGCAGCGAAAGCATCCGGAGACAGACGAAAGGCGCTTTCCCTCAGGATCGCCATCTGCGCCTCCTCCTTGGCGGCACGCTGCACGGACTCTGTATTGGTCATGTTTTTCCTCATGCGGGAAACTACAAGCCAATATGCCATGGAACGCAATATGTGAAAAATCCCGCGGGCAGTCGAAGACAGCATGTCAGTTCGGACACACCGAACGCGTGGGCCTCGGCAGGCAGCCCGCGCATCACGTATCCGTGGAAATATCGTCCCAATCCTGATCCATATAACCGATCAGCCAGTTTAGCGCATAATGGCGCTCGTAGACCACGCCCTTGTCCAACCCGGCGGGCGCCTCTTCGCCTTTCAGCCTGGCATTCACAGCGGCCCAATCATAGCGGTAGATCAGATCGGCGGCGTCGAGCAGCTCTTTCTGCGGACGCAGCTTGGCGCGGCGCATCAGCCCGTCCGTTCCCAGTTCGCGAAGCGTGTTCGCGATGAAGGGGACATCGCAGATATGATCGGGGCGTTCGAGCTCCGGCGCGATGCCGAGCGCCCACAGCATGACGTGCACGCCTTCGTAGCGCCAGGCGAAATTCGTCCGGTCCTGATCCGAGGGATCTGGATCGTCCATGAAAGCCTGTTCCTTCGGCGTGAAAAAACCTGCCGCGTCGAACTGCTTGATCAGGGCCTGCCCCATCGCGTGGTCGCCGGTCTCGCCCTTCACGGCGACGATAACAAGCGCGATGGCGCGCTGAACCACCAGCTTGGTATTGCGTCGGGTACTCGCGCTCTCGGGCTCGATCGTCGGCAGATGATCGATTGTGGGAACACCTTCCGATTGCAGCTGAGCGACGGACCGGGCCTTGCGCGTCTGCGCCTCGTCAGCGGGTTGCGAGACGGCCGCCTGCACCGGAATGATCAGTGCGAGAAGAGTGGAAAGTATGCGCTTCATCGTGTCTGGCTCCCGTCATCGCGGCAAATTGAGCAATAGGCATTTTTCGTATCAGCGGGATTGCGAGCCTGAAAACAAGCGCGGCTTTCCGCAGAATTGGTAAACGCGTCTTTACCTAAAGAACCAATCGTTAAATTCTTTTCGGTACAAAAGATCCTGGCCAGCCCGGTCTGACGCCGGCGCTCGATTGAGGACTTTTCAATGCACCGTCCAAACATCAAGTCCAGTTTGCTGTTGATTTTCAGCGGCATAGCCGTTCTTTTCGGCCTTGTCGCTTATCTCGCGGTCGACGGGCTGCAAAAGACGAACGGCTCGACAGAGGAAATTGCAAACCGCTGGCTGCCAAGCGTGCAGGCTTCGCAGGCGATCAATCTCGATATGACGAATTTGCGCCTTGCCTACCGCGATCACATCATCGCGCAGTCGGAGGCGGAAAAGAAAACACGTGAAGAAGCCATAGCAGCCGCCGAGGACGCGGTTCGCAAATCGGTCGATGCCTATCTTTCGCAAGCCACGTCCGACCACGAGCGCGACCTGATCAAATCGATCAAGGAGAGCGTCGGGGGTTACATCGCCAGCAGTTCCCAACTGCTCGCTCTTTCGCGCGCCAACAAGACCGAGGAAGCCGGGCAATATCTGGGCGGGGAGATGCGCTCCTATTCCGACAAGCTCAAAGGGGCCACGACGGCTCTGGTCGCATTGGACATAGACGGCAGCAAGAATGCCGCCGAGCTTAGCAAGGAGACCTTCGCCTCCATCGAATTCTACCTGCTTGCCGCAATCGGCTTTGCAGGTCTGCTCGTTTTCGGCGCCGTCATCTTCGTGCTGAAGGGCATCGCCAATCCGATTACCGGCATCACCGGCGCGATGCGGCGCCTCGCCGAGGGAGATACCGGTTCGGAGATTCCGTTCTCCGATCGTGCCGACGAAATCGGCTCGATGGCCGGCGCGGTGGAAATCTTCCGCCAGGCCGCGATCACGAACAAGCGCATGGCGATGGAAGCCGAAGAAAATCGCAATCGTGCGGAGGCCGATCGCCTTGCCGCCCAGGCCCAGGCGGAAGCCGAGGCTTCGGAGCGGCTGCGCGTCGCCACCTCGGGTCTTGCCGGCGGCTTGAAGCGGCTCGCCGCAGGCGACCTCGCCTTCCAGCTCAACGAGGCCTTCGCCCCGGATTTCGAGGCGCTGCGGCATGACTTCAACCAGTCCGTCACCCAGCTCGGCGCGACACTGAGAGCGATTTCCGACAGTATCGGCACGATCGACGAGGGCACGCGGGAAATCTCCTCGGGCGCCGGCGATCTGTCCAAGCGCACCGAGCAGCAGGCCGCCTCGCTCGAGGAAACGGCGGCAGCGCTGGAGGAGATCACCGCCAACGTGTCGAACTCCACCAAACGCACCGAGGAGACACGCAAGGTCGCCACGGAGGCAAATCGCAACGCCGTCATGTCAGCCGATGTCGTTTCCCACGCCGAAGAGGCAATGGAGCGCATCGAGACCTCGTCGCAGCAGATTTCCAACATCATCAGCGTCATCGATGAAATCGCCTTCCAGACCAATCTCCTGGCACTCAATGCCGGCGTGGAAGCGGCCAGAGCCGGCGAGGCCGGCAAGGGCTTTGCCGTCGTCGCCCAGGAGGTGCGCGAACTCGCCCAACGGTCGGCAAGCGCCGCCAAGGAAATCAAGAGCTTGATCCAGAATTCTTCGAAAGAAGTGGAAAGCGGCGTCAAGCTGGTGCGCGATACCGGCCAGGCGCTCAAGACCATCGGCGGCTTCATCACCGAGATCAATCAGCACATGGATTCGATCGCGACATCGGCGAAGGAGCAGTCGATCGGCCTCGGTGAAGTCAACGGCGCCGTCAACCGGATGGATCAGACCACCCAGCAGAACGCCCACATGGTTCAGCAATCGACGGCCGCATCCGACTCGCTGGCGCAGGAAGCCCAGAAGCTTCGCGAGCTCGTCACCCAATTCAGGCTGGACGCTGTGTCCGGCCAATCGGCGGCCCTTCGCTCGACGGCGAGATCAATGGCGCAACCGGCAGCCCGCGCCGCCATCCATGCGGTTGCCGCGCGCCGGTGAGACGGGCGGCGTGAGCCTCGATGATCAAGGCGCCCGGCATTGCCGGGCGCCTCTCGTTTGTCAGGACGCAAAGGCCGGCTTGTGGCGAGCGCCCATTCTCAGCACGAAATAGATCGCCCCGCCGATGCCGACGCCGAAAAACCAGCCGTAAGTGCCCCACCATTCCGGCAGGATCGAGGTGAAGGTCGGCAGGATCGATGAGAACAGCGCACCCACCGCAAATGCGATGAAGGCATTGCCGTGCCATCCGTTCTGGAAGCGGAACTCGCCGTTCTCGTGATAGAG
Source organism: Rhizobium sp. BR 249 (assembly GCF_047445895.1). Classification (NCBI taxonomy): domain Bacteria; kingdom Pseudomonadati; phylum Pseudomonadota; class Alphaproteobacteria; order Hyphomicrobiales; family Rhizobiaceae; genus Rhizobium; species Rhizobium sp. BR 249. The sequence goes on from NZ_JARWKX010000006.1 coordinate 131,351, forward strand.
CGCCTCGACGTTCAACTGGCTCTTCCGGATGAGATAATAGTCCACCATCATGATGCCGAAGATCGGGCCCATCGTCGAACCGATGAAGTTGACGAAATGCGCCGCACCCGTTTCCCAGGGAGCAAACGGATAGAGCACGAGGGCGATCAAAGCGGCGATATATCCGCCGCGCTTGAAGTTGATCTGGCGCGGGAAGACATTGGCGAAGTCGAAGGCCGGCGAAACGAAGTTCGCCACGACGTTGATGCCGAGTGTAGCGACCGCGAATGTCAGCGCCGCAAGCAGCGCCAGGAACCAGCTGTCGAATTTCGCCGAGATCATTTCCGGATGCAGCAGGACCTCACCATACACGGTGAAGGCGGCCGTGGTCGTGACACCTGCGACGAGGCAGAACGCCAGGAGGTTGATCGGCAGGCCCCAGAGGTTGCCCTTTCGCAGCGCCTTCTCGCTCGTCGCGTAGCGCGAGAAATCGCAGAAGTTCAGATAGAGTGCTGCGAAATAGGTGATCCAGGTGGCGGCCACCGCGGCGAGTGCGGCAATGGAGCCGGGCTCGCCCGGCACGCCGGCATCCTTGGTCTTTTCGATCAGCACGTCACGCGGGATTTCGGAGCCGAACGAGAAGGTGCCCGACTTGACGACCAGATAGACCGCGAGGATCAGCATCATGATCCAGACGGCCGGACCTGCCCAATCCTGGAACTTGCGCACCGTTTCCATGCCGCGCTGAATGATCAGCAGCTGCAGCGCCCAGACGATGACGTAGCAGATGAGTTCGAGCGTCGAATGGCCGAGCATGTGGCTGCTCTGGTGGAAGGCGAGCAGGCTCTCGTTGCGGATCAATAGGGCGACGATCGCGCCGGATGCGGCCGCCGTCTGCGCGCCGTACCAGAAGCAGGCGACGACCGCCCGGACGAGTGCGGGAACGTTGGCCCCGAAGGTGCCGAAGGAGGCACGCGCCAGAACCGGAAAGGGCACGCCCGTGCGCACGCCGGCATTTCCGACCAGGCTCATCAGGAAGAAGATGACGAGGGAGCCGATGCCGATGGCGATGACGAAATTCACGAAGCTGCCGCAGAGCAGAAACAGGCTCGCGGCCAGATAATAGCCCCAAAGGCTGTGAACGTCAGATGTCCAGACGTTAAAGATGCTGAATGCACCCCATTTGCGCTCCTCGGCGGGTGCAAGATCCTCGTTATACAACGAGGGAGACGGATTTTTTACGCTCATGAATGCCCTCCCATATCCCCTGAGGCCGACTCGGCCACGGACGGAAGTCTGCTCTTCATTTATGCATCTGACAATTTAATAGTCACATTGTACACAATGTTGACGGCCTGGATGTACAGAAACTCTTGAGCGTGCTCGGGGTCACTGGGCGCCGACGACCCGTCCGGCCAGGCGAAACGGGCTCGCGACCGCGGCGCCGGCAGCATCGAAGACGAAGGCGCCGACATCGCCGGCGGTCGACCGCCTGCCGCTCTCGAAGGAGGTAAGCTGGGCGCCGAACTTGGCGAGTGACGCGTATCGGTCGTGGCCCAACCCATCGGAGGTCTTGATCGACGTGATGTCGATGACCCGAAGCCTCGCCTTCAAGGCGGCCTCCTCGATGACGGGATCGTCGATATCGAGGCGCCCGACGCGCGGCCGCTCTCCGGCGATGAAGCTCGAAGCCACGAGCGCCCGGTCGTCCTTGGAAACCAGAAGGGAGATAGGCATCGGCATCGGACCGATATCCCTAAGCTGCGAGCGGAAAACATCGACGTCGATGTCTGGGGCGGCGAGCACCACCGCCAGCTTGCCGATGACGGCGTCGCGATGCTGCAGCTTGAGCTCCCGCACCGTTTCCATCACCAGGAACCCGCCCATGCTGTGCCCGAACAGGATGATGCGCTTCACCTTGGCCGATGCCGAGAGCGACGTGACGAGGGAATCGAGTTCGCTGCGCGAGGAAAGCGCGGCGTCGCGGTCGGCGACATATCCGGCAACGGATGCCGCCGAAGGCCAGGAAAACAGGATTGGAGCGCCCGGGAGCTTCGCATCGGCAGCGATCTGGGCGGTGCGGTAAAGCGCCTCCTGGTAACTGTAGTTATAGCCATGGACGAAGATGCCGACGGTGCCGTCGGGCTGCACGGAGGCGAGCGCCTGCTGCACGAAAGCATCCTTAGGCAGTTGCTTGCGCTCGACGACGGCAAATTGCCGCTCCGGATCCGGCTTCGCCTTGGGATAGGTGATCACGGTATCCTTCCTGCCGGGAGGAACCGAAATCGCGTATTGCTCATAGGTCAGTTTCTCGGCCCATGTGCTGCCGAAGCCGCCCCGCACGCTATCGGGGGTTCTGTTGGTCGCGACGAGCACGCTCACTTTGTCCGGCGCCGCCTCCGAACGCGCCGGCTCGCTCAGATGAACGGGCGTCAAGACCTCCGGCGATGGCCGCGTGGCGCAGCCGGCAAGCATCGCCAGGCCGATGGTGACGATGATCGCCGGCATTGCCCTTGGCAGGCCTCGGAAATGTCGCTGCATCATCGGTCCGTTTCCCTCAAGCCCAGACGCTCTCCGGCGTGTGGTTCTGTCCGCGTCATCATTCGCCATGCCGTTCCCGCTCCGGTGTGGGACGGCATCGCCTGCGCCATCCCACCCATTTCGTCGCGGCCCGTGTTGCAGCGGCCGCCGCGGCGGCCGTAGGCGATGGCCGTCGAAGACTGCATCATGCCTCTGCCGCGGCTTCGGCCGGAGCGCCCTCATCCCTCGGGATTCTGAACCATGCGACGTAGAGCGCCGGCAGGAACAGCAGGGTGAGCGCGGTGCCGATGACGATGCCGCCCATCATGGCGTAGGCCATCGGACCCCAGAAGATCTCGCGCGAGATCGGGATCAGCGCCAGGGTTGCCGCCGCCGCCGTCAGCATGATCGGCCGCATGCGGTGCTCGGTCGCCTCGATGACCGCCTGCCATGGCGCGACACCTTCGGCGCGCAAATGCTCGATCTGCACCACCAGGATGACGGAGTTGCGGATCAGGATGCCGATCAGCGCCAGAATGCCGAGGATGGCGACGAAGCCCATGGGCGCATTGCTCAGCAAGAGCGCCGCCACCACGCCGATCAGGGCGGTCGGCGCCACCGCGAAGACCAGGAACAGGCGGCTGAAGCTCTGCAGCTGGATCATCAGGATCGTCGCCATCGTGAACAGCATCAGCGGAGCCACGGCGGCGATCGGCCCCTGCGCCTCGGCGCTGGATTCGACGGCGCCGCCGATTTCCACCTTGTATCCGACGGGAAGGGTCTTCTCGAACTCCTCGACCTTCGGCTTCAGCTGATCGACGATCGTCGCCGGCTGCGTCGAACCGATGACGGCCGCCTTGAGCGTAATGGTGGGCTGCCGGTCACGACGCCAGATCGTCGGCTGCTCGAGTTCGTAGCGGAAATTCGCCACGGCCGAGAGAGGCACGACCTTGCCGTTGGAGGTGGAGAGCTGCAGGTTCTCGAGCGTCTGGACGGAATCGCGCTCGGATGCCCTGGCCCGGCCGATGACATTGACCAGGTAGATATCGTCGCGGATCTGCGTTGCCGTCGAACCTTCGACGATGCCGTTAAGCGCGGTCGCAATGTCCTCGGAGGAAACGCCGAGCTGGCGCGCCTTGTCCTGCAGCACGTCGACCTTCACCACGCGGGAGGGTTCGTTCCAGTCCAGCACCATGTTCGACAGCAGCGGGTGAGTACCGACGACGCCTGCAAATTGCTGGGAGATGTCGCGCACCTTTTGGATATCCGGGCCGGTGATCCGGTACTGGACCGGCTTGCCCACCGGAGGGCCGATATCGAGAAGCTTCACGAAGGCGTCGGTGCCGGGGAAGGTCTTCGTCAGATAGTCCTGCAGCTCCGTCCGTACCTTGTCGCGCACGTCGAGGCCCTTGGTGACGATGATGGTCTGTCCGAAGGTGACATCGGGCGTCTGCACGTCGAAGGACAGGATGAAGCGCGGTGCGCCCTGGCCGACATAGGTCGTCCAATGGTCGATATCCTTGTTATCGGCCAGCATCTCCTTTTCGAACCGGGCCATCTGCCTGTTGGTCTCGGCAATCGAGCTGTTGTGCGGCAGGTTCCAGTCGATCACGAGCTCGGTTCTGTCCGAATTCGGGAAGAACTGCTGCTGCACCAGCCCCATGCCGCCGACCGAAAGGGCGAAGACGCCGACCGTCAGCACGATCGTGACCCAGCGCCAGCGCATCGCGAGCTTCAGCAGCCAGGAGAAGATGGCGGCGAAGCGGCCCTTCTTCTCGTGATGCGACTTCATCGTCTTCGGCAGGATGGTGACGCCGAGAAGCGGTGTGAAGAGCACGGCGACGATCCAGGACACCACCAGCGAAACGGCGATGACGACGAAGAGCGTGAAGGTGAATTCGCCGGCCGCACTGCTGTTGAGGCCGACCGGGATGAAGCCCGCGACGGTCACCAGCGTTCCCGTGAGCATCGGAAAGGCCGTCGAGGTATAGACGTGGGTGGCGGCCTTCCTGAGATCATCGCCCGCCTCCAGGCGGGCCACCATCATCTCGACGGCGATCATGGCGTCGTCGACGAGCAGGCCGAGCGCGATGATGAGCGCGCCGAGCGAGATGCGCTGAAGCGAAATGCCGGAATATTCCATCACCACGAAGGTGATGGCGAGCACGAGCGGAATGGAGATCGCCACCACCATGCCTGCGCGCAGGCCGAGGCTGATGAAGCTGATGACGAGCACGATGACGATCGCTTCGAAGAGCGCCCGGGTAAAGCCCGAGACGGCCTCGTCGACGACATGCGGCTGGTCGGAAACGCGGTGGACATCCACGCCGATCGGAAGATCGGCGACGACCTGTTTCATCCGCGCGTCGAGCGCCTCGCCGAATTCGAGCAGGTTGGCGCCCTGCTTCATGCCGATGGCAAGCCCGATTGCGGGCTCGCCGTTGAAGCGGAACAGCGCCGAGGGCGGATCGACGTAACCGCGCTTGATCGTGGCGACATCGGTCAGCGGGAAGAAGCGGTCGTTGATGCGAAGGTTGATCGACCGCAAGCTCTCCTCGGAGGTGAACTGGCCGCTCACCCGCAAGGCGATGCGCTCCGGCCCGGCGTCGACGAAGCCGGACTGGGTGACGGCATTCTGCGCCTGCAGGGTCTGGATGACCGACTGCTGGTCGATGCCGAGTGCTGCGATCTGGCGCGTGGAGAATTCGAGATAGATCGCCTCGTCCTGGGCGCCGATCACATCGACCTTGCCGACATTCGGCACCGTCAGAACTTCGGAGCGGGCATTTTCCACGAGATCGCGAAGCTGGCGCTGGGTCAGCCCGTCGCTGGTGAAGGCGTAGATGTTGCCGAACACGTCGCCGAAGCGGTCGTTGAAGAAGGGACCGACCACGCCGCTCGGGAAATCGCCCTTGATGTCGGCGATCATGTTGCGGATGCGCAGCCAGGTCGGCGCGACATCCCTGGCCTTCGTCGTCGGCAGCAACTCGACGAATACCGTCGTCTGGCCGGCGACGGTCTGGCTCTTGGTGTAATCGAGCGATTCCAGTTCCTGGAGCTTCTTCTCGATCCTGTCGGTCACCTGCCGCGTCACTTCCTCCGCGGAAGCGCCGGGCCACTGGGCAGTGATGACCATGGTCTTGATGGTAAAGTTCGGGTCTTCCTCGCGGCCGAGGTTCAGATAGGAGAAGGCGCCGGCGAGAATGAAGACGATCATGAAGTACCAGACGAGCGAACGGTGCTCGAGCGCCCAGTCGGAAAGATTGAAGGACTTCACTGGCTGATCTCCTGGTCGATCCTGATGGCCTGGCCATCCTCGAGTTTATGCACGCCTGCCACGACCACCCGCTCTCCTGGAGCGAGCCCTTCGGTGACGCGGACGGTGCCGCCGTCGACGGCGTCGCCGTCAATCTTCACGCGGCGGAGCGCCACCTTCTTGCCCGGCACGTCGACGATCCAGACGCTGGCGCCGTCAGTGCCGGCAAGGATCGCCGAGGAAGGCAGCACGATCTCGGGATCGGCGGCAATGGTTGCGGAGGCTGTGATGACCGCGCCGAGCCTGAAGGCTTCAGGCGGATCGGCGAGCGCGATCTTGGTCCTGCTCGTGCGGGTGGCGGTCTCGGCCTCCGGCGCGATCTCGCGCACGACGCCGGTCGTGCGGATCGACGGTTCGAGCTGCAGCGTCACCTCGAAGGGCGCGCCGATCTTCAGTTTCTGGGCGGCGGCCTGCGGCACGTCGACCACCGCATCGCGCTTGTCCGGCCGCGCTATCGTGACGACCGTCTGGCCGGCAGAGACGACCTGGCCGACCTCGGCCGAGGTTGCCGTCACGACACCATCGAATTCCGCCTGAAGCTGCGCGTAACCAAGCTGCTCCTTGGCCTTGTCGAGATTGGCCTGCGCCTTGGCGACGGCGGCTGTGGCCGTCCGTCTCGCCTGCTCGGCCTCTTCGAGCGAGGCTTCGGTGCCCGAGCGCGATTCCACCAGCGCGCGCTGGCGCTGTTCCGTCGTCACCGCGTTTCGAAGCTGGGCATCGCTGTTCTCCACGTCGGACTGGGCGCTGCGCACGGCAAGTTCCAGCGCCAGCGGGTCGATGGCGGCAACGACATCACCCTTCTTGACGACATCGCCGACATTGACGTTGCGGGCGATCATCCGCCCGAGGATCCGAAAGCCGAGATCGGTCTCGATCGTCGGCTGGATCGTGCCGGTCAGGCCGAGGCTCGTCGCCGGCGTCTGCCTGACCGTCACCGACAGCACCGGACGGGGCGCTTCAGCAGTGCTTTCCTCCTGCTTGGTGCAGGAGGAGATCAGGGCCGTACCCATCATCAGTGCGATTATCTTGGGACGAATGCTCACTTGGATGCTTCCTTGACATAAGACACGATTTCGCCGGGCCTGAGGAATTTGGTGCCGTCGGTCACGACGATATCTCCCGCCGACACGCCCGACTTGACGACGAAGCTGCCGGTCTCGTAGCCGGCGACGTCGATCGCCCTCACCGAGACCGCGGAGGATGCGGGATCGACGGTCCAGACGGCCGGCTTGCCGCCCTTGGAGGTCATTGCCGACCAGGGCAGCTGGATGACGTCCTGCGGGACGTAACGGAACTTTCCGACGACGGGAGCGCCGAGTGGAATGGGCGCGTCGCTCGTAATCGCGACCTTGACCCGGATGGTGCCGGTGGACGAATCGATCGTCGGCGAAATCTCGCGCACCTTCGCCGTGATCTTCTGCGAGGGGTCCGACAGAAGGGCCACGGTACCGTCGCCGTCGATCGGGCGCAGGAATGCGCTCTCCACCACTTCGAAGACGGCATCCCGATCGCCGTCATGGGCAAGGGTGAAGACGACCTGCGCGGCCTGCGCCACCTGCCCGACCTCGGCGTTGCGGGCGGTGATCACCCCGTCGGCATCGGCCTTCAACTCCGTATAGGAGAGGGTGTCCTGCGCTGTTTCGAAGAGCGCCTGCGCCGATTTCGTCGATGCCTGCGCGGTCAGCAGCGCTTCCTGCGCCTGATCGAGCGCGGCGCGTGTCGTTACCTGGGTTCGAAACAGGCTCTGCTGGCGGTCGAAGGCAAGCTGCGCCTGGGTCTGCTGCGCCTCGGCGGACTGAAGATTGGCCGCCGCCACATCCAGGTCGGCCTTCTGCTCTTCCGGATCGATGCGCGCCAGAAGCTGCCCCGCCTTCACGGATTGCCCGACTTCCACCAGCCGCTCGATGATCTTGCCGCTGACGCGAAAGGACAGATCGGTCTGGACGCGTGCCCGGACTTCTCCCGTGATCGCGCCGCCCTGAGCCAGCGGCTCGGACTTGGCGACGACGACGCCGACCTGCCGCGGGGTCGGCTCGGTCGGCCCGCCCGCATCGCTGCATGATCCGAGACCGATGGCGCATACGATCGCTGTGGCGACCAGAATGGTTCTCATAGTTGACCTCTTGCTCTCAACTGCCGCTGCTATATAATTGACTGACGCATTAGTCAATGAAACTTTTGCCGCAGGGATGAGGGCGGGCAACTAAAGGGAGGCGAGGCACGAATGGCAGATCAGAAGAAACTCACACGCGCGGAGCAAAAGGCGCTGCGGCCCATCCAGATTCTGGATGCCGCCTTCGAGGAATTCGTCCGAAGCGGCTTCGCCGGCACGCGCGTCGAAGACATCGCCGACAGGGTCGGCGTCACCAAGGGCACGGTCTACGTTTACTTCGAGACGAAGGAAAAGCTTTTCGAAGCCATGATCAATCACTTTTCCGTGCCGTTTCAGGAACTGCTTGCGATGACCGACGGGCTCAGCGGCAGCACGACCGACAGGCTCCTTTCGATTCTCCGCCTGCTCTACGAACAGGTCGCCGAGGATCGCACGACCCGCGAGCTGATGCGGTTCGTCATTGCGGAGGGACACAGATTCCCCGACCTGATCGACCGCCACCACGATCAGTTCATCGCGCCTGTGATCGCCAAGCTCGACGCCCTCATTCTGGAGGGCGTGGCATCCGGCGAGTTTCGCCAAGTTCCGGTGGAGTTCTCCGACATCGTGGCCGCGCCCATCCTCACGACGACGGTGCTGCGGCTGATATTCGACAACCGCCGCGTGCCCACTCCCGACAAGGAGGCTTTTCTCAGGACCTATTTCGACCTGCTGCTCAACGGCCTGCTCGCCAAGCCTCAGTGATCGCCTCCCCGGCCGATTTTCCTGCACCAAGATTGGCAAGGAGGTTTGGAAGGACGTTTTTAAGGAGGCCCAACATTTTTAAAAATGCGCAGGAGATCGGCTGCGGATCTTGGCTGCACCCATTTTTTAAAATGTTGACCTCTCTTAAAAACCTCTTTGTCAATCCTAGGCATTTGAATCTATTAACATTCTGTGGCAAAGGGGTTTTTAAGGCAGCGATTTTCCGGAAACTCCTCAAGGCACGACCTCAATCGTGACGGAATAAAGTGGAACGCAAAGTCAATCTCAAGGATGTCGCGCGCGATGCCGATGTGTCGCTGAGCACGGCCTCGCACGCGCTGAACGGAACCGCGCCGCTGACGATCGAAGTGCGCGAAAGGGTTCTGGATTCGGCCAAACGCCTGGGTTATCTCGACCGCCGCCGGAAAAAGGCGACGATCGCCACGCTGCGCGTCCTGCTGCTCGCCATTCCCGACGACGCCGCGCCCGAGAGCGATCTCAACCTGGTGAGCTGGACGATCCTCAACGGTCTGCGCAGGGAGTGCGAGCGCCGCGGCATCCGCATCGTGCCTTATGTCAGCACCGGCCGGCGCATCGACGGCGCCGAGGTCCGGCAGATCGCAATGTCCGAGCGTGCGGACGGCATCGTGGTCTTGAACGACGATCAGCCGGAACTCATCCGCAGCCTCGCCTCCCCCGACATGCCTGTCGTCATCGTCAATGGCGAGGACCCGGCCATGCTGGTCGATACGGTGACGCCTGAAAACCGCTTCGGTGCGCGGCTCGGCATCGAGCATCTGCTGGCGCTCGGCCATCGCCGCATCCTGCATCTGACCTGGAAGGGCCGCACGACGATCCAGCGCCGGTATGACGGCTTTTCCGATGCCTATTTGGCCGCCCATCTTCCTATGCCCAAAGATATGATCCTGGAAGCCGAGGGATACGAGCCGAGGCACGGCGAGGCCGCCATCAATGCTTTGCTCGAGCGCGACCCGACGATGAAAGGCGCCACCGCCGTCTTCTGCGCCGCCGACAACCTGGCGCTCGGCTGCCTGAAAGCGCTCGCCGACCGCGACATACGCGTGCCCGAAGCAATATCGGTCCTCGGCTTCGACGACATCGTCCCCGGCGAATTCAGCCGCCCGCCGCTTTCGACGGTCAGCGTCCCCACCGACAAACTCGGCGCCGCGGCTTTGGCGCTCATCGAACAACGCCTGATCGCCAACGACCCGCAACGCCCGGCCCACCGCCTGGAACTCGGCTGCCACCTGGTTTTGCGCGGCAGCGTGGCACCGCCGCGTTCTTAACTCACTGTGGCGATTGCAACTGGTCAATATTCGGAGCCGTTGCGGTTGTTCAGGTCGTGGCGTTCCGTTCCCTTCAGCGGCGGGTTGAAGATGCTGACGAGGATGAGATCCTTGTCCTTGCCGCCGCGCAGGTAATGCCGGTCATGCTTGTCGAGCACGTAGATGTCGCCGACCCCGATCGGAAAGACGTTTCCATCCATATCCTCGACTTCGCCTTCACCCTCGACACAGTAGCAGGCTTCCAGATGGTTGCGGTATTGCAGCAGCGCTTCGGTATTGGCGCGCACCACCGTATGGCAGACGGTAAAGCCCATGCCGTCGTCCAGGGTCAGAAGGCGATGGCTCGTACCGTTGCCCCAGTCGACGAAACGCTCCGTCTGCTCCACTTCTTTCAGATTTCTGACAAACATGACAATTTTCCTGACATATCTCTTGAGGTTCGGCGATGATCCTGATCCGCACGAGGCCAACTAACTATCGAAATCACCTATTTTTCAAATGATCTTATTTGGATAATATGTTAGGAAAACTTACGTATTATTCGGTGCCATCTGTAAGGAACATGCAAGCATGCATCTGCCGCCGCTGAATGCGCTGAGAGCCTTTGAAGCGACCGCACGGCTGATGAGCCTCTCCAAGGCTGGCGACGAGCTGCACGTGACCCATGCCGCCATCAGCCACCAGATCAAGCACTTGGAAACCTGGCTGGGGCGCAAGCTGCTTCAGAAATCCGGACGTGGCGTCGCACTGACCACCGCCGGCTCGGAATATTACCTGGCGATCTCGGGTTCGCTGGCGGCGATCGCGCATGCGACGGGCAATATGCGCCGGGACCACGACATGCGCTCGATCACTGTCGGATGCATTCCCTCGATCGCCTCGCGATGGCTCGTTCCCGCACTTCCGTCTTTCCAGGAAAACGATCCCGCTCTCGATGTCAGGATAGTCTATGCGAGAGCGGAAGAGCGGTTCGACGACGAGAGCCTCGACGTCCTGATCACAATGGGCGAGGATTTGAGCGGCGGACGGGAAAGCCGCCTTCTCTTCTCACGGCGCAACCAGCCGGTGGCGAGCATCCATTATCTGGCGAAGCGGAACTGGGGCGTCGACGACGTTCCGCTTGCCGCAGCGGATCTGCTGCACGATGAATCCGTCGAAGGCTGGAAGGAATGGTTTCGCAAGGCCGGCCTGTCAGCGCCCGAACATATTCGCGGGCCGATATTTCAGGACTTCAACATGCTTGCAACGGCTGTGATCGCGGGGCATGGCATCGCCCTATGTCCGGTCGAGGTGTTTCGGCGGGAGATCGATCGCGGCGACCTCGTCATTCTGTCGGACGTGGCGACGGCAGAAAACCAGGGCTACTACGTGATTACGAATTCATGGGCCAAGAAACCGGTGCGCCGTTTCATCGACTGGTTCACGAACGAATGCCGGTCGCCCGGCTGACTATGCCCTTAAATAAATCAAGCGGCTCAGGGGATAGGGCCTGAACCGCTCTTGTTTGAAGCGAGAAGGCCGCACCTCCCCGCAGCACTGCCATCCGATTTCAGAACTCAGACCATTCTTCCTGCTTCACGGCCAGATTGCCGCGTGCGACGGGGCGGCCGGCGCTTGCGGTGCGCGCCGGCGCTGCCATGGCGGTGGCAGTCTTGCGGAGCGCCGCAGCCTGGGAAGCGCCCCTGTCGCCGAGCTGGAAGCGGTTGATCAGGTCGCGAAGGCGGCCGGCCTCGCCGGCGAGCGTGGCGCTTGCGGCGTTGCTTTCCTCGACCATCGCCGCGTTCTGCTGCGTCACCTGGTCCATCTGGTTGACGGCGGTATTGACCTCCGAAAGGCCGATGGACTGTTCCTTCGCCGAGGTGGCGATCGCGTCCATGTGCTGGTTGACGGTGACGATATACTCCTCGATCGTTTTCAGCGCCTCGCCGGTTTCGCTGACGAGCCGCACGCCGCTCTCCACTTCGACGGAGGAATTGCGGATGAGATCCTTGATCTCCTTGGCGGCCTGCGCGGAGCGTTGGGCGAGCTCGCGCACTTCCTGCGCGACGACGGCAAAACCCTTGCCGGCGTCGCCGGCGCGGGCGGCTTCCACGCCGGCGTTGAGCGCCAGCAGGTTGGTCTGGAAGGCGATCTCGTCGATCACGCCGATGATGTTGGACACCTGGCTCGACGACTGTTCGATCTTCTGCATGGCATGGACCGCGTCGGCGACGACCTTGCCCGACTGAACGGCGCTGGCATTGGCCTGCACCGCCACCGTGCGGGCCTCGTCGGCGCGCTTCGAGGAATTCGAAACATTCGCGGTGATCTGGTCAAGGGCGGCTGCGGTCTCTTCAAGAGAGGAAGCCTGCTGTTCGGTTCGCTTGGCGAGATCCTGGGCGCTGATGCTGATCTCGCGGGTGCCGCTGTCGATCTGGCCGGTCGATTGCGCGACGGCCCGCAGCGTCTGCTGAAGCTGGTTGACGGCAGCGTTGAAATCGGCCCGGAGGCTTTCGAAATCCGGCGCGAAGGACTGCGTCAGCTGGAAGCCGAGATCGCCGCCGGCAAGATGCTTCAAACCGTCGGCAAGGCCCGACGTCGCCTGCGCCATCTGCTCGGCGCGCAGCCTGTCGGCTTCCGCCTTCTGGCGGCGCTCTTCCTCGGTCATGTTGCGGTTGGCGGCCGCCTCTTCCTCCAGCCGCTTGTTGGCAAGCGCATTGGCGCGGAACACCTCGACGGCGGCGGACATCTCGCCGATTTCGTCGCGGCGGTCGGCTCCGGGAATATCGAGGGCAAGGTTGCCGCCGGCGATGGCGCCCATGGTTTCGGTGAGGCGGCGGATCGGCCGCACGATCTGTCCGAGGCTGACAGCGGTCGCGACGGCCAGGGAGACGAGGGCGGCGATCACGAGCACGATGTAGCTCGTGGAGATCGTCTGGTTGGTCACGGCGCTCGCGGCATCGTTCTTCCGCTTCAGTTCCGTCTTTGCCCAGTCGTAAAGCTCGGTCGCGTCGGCGTCGAACTTCATTCTCGCAGGCTTGAAACTGTCGGTGTTCAGGCGCAGAGCGGTGGCATCGTCACCTGCCAGGGATGCCGCCACGATGGGCGGTGTCGTTGCCTGCAAGGCGCGCAGATCGGATTTGAGCCCCTCGAACCGTGCCTTTTCGCTTGGATAGTGGCTTGCCGCATCATCGATGAAGCCGGCGGTTTCATCAAACACCTGCGCCAACTCGCCTTCCGACTTCTTGACGCTCTCCTGATCCGGCTCGGCAATGAGGCGGAAGACAACGCGGCCGATCGAGTCGGAATTGCCGGTGATTTCCGCAAGCTTGTTCGTCCCGCTTGCGTCCACGTTCAGGAGCGCGCTGTAGGTGTCGTCGATCGACCGCAGCTTCGAAGAGACATAGACGCTGACGCTGACCCCGATGATGACGGTGACAGCCGTCAATCCCAGCAGTTTCGGGCCTATTTTGAGAGACTTCAGAGAGATCATGTGTTGTTCCAGCCTAATGCGCCTTAAAACTTGAATGAAACCCAGAATCGCATCTGCTTCTCATCCTGACGTTCAGGAACAGCCAAACGGAGGAACCTATTCATTCCGCCAAATAATATTTTGGCACATTTATGAAATATCAGAATAATAGTCCCCGAAATTGATAATATAACGGCTAAATGCCCAATAATCCGGGAACATATCTTTACGACTTCAGGAAATGACAGGATTATTTCGGCCCTTCATGGCCGTATTTATTGCTGTTTCTGCCTGACGCAAAAAATTGCACGCGAAAATTAAGATGGTGTAAACGATACAAAAGGGTTGCCTGCAGCGCTCACTATTTTGCGCATATCGGATAGTCATGTCCAATCTGTATAGTCAGAGCCGAGGAATGCGCCCGAAAAACAGGCATCAGCCTCGCAAGCTATGCGCAAACGTTAAAGCGCGCCGCATCGACGCTGATCGATGCGGCGCGCTTCATTGGGCGCAGTGAGACGGAAATGCGGTTTGCAACGCTCGGGAGGGTTTCCACGTCTTGACCCCGGGTGGCGGGATCATGCGCCAGCTTCGGTCACTTCATCCCCGTTCCGGCAATGCCTGTCGTGATGTATTTCTGCAGGAACAGGAACACGACGGTCACCGGCAGCAGGCTGAGGAAGGTCATCGCCAGGATATAGTGCCACTGCACCGAGAATTCGCCCTGGAATGCGTTGAGACCAACCTGCAAAGTGAAGTTCTCGCGGCTGTTGAGGACGATGAGCGGCCACAGGAAGTCGTTCCACCGCCAGAGCACCGAGAAGATCGCCAAAACCGCAAGCGCCGGCGCCGTCAGCGGCAGGATGATGCGCCAGAAGATGCAGAATTCGCTCGCCGCATCGACGCGCGCCGCCTCGATCAGTTCGTCGGGGATGGTCAGCATATATTGCCGCAGCAGGAAGACGGCGGTCGGAGAGGCGATCGTCGGCAGGATGACGCCCCAGAGATTGTCCGCAAGCCCGACCCCGACAATGACGAGATAGGCCGGCACCATGACGACGGCGAGTGGGATCATCAGCGTCGAAATGATGATGACGAAAACCGTCGTATCGCCGCGAAACTTGTATTTCGACAGCGCAAAGGCCGCCATGGCGTTTACGATCAGCGTCAGAAGCGTCGCGACCACGGTGACGAACACCGAGTTCTTGAGGAAGGTCAGGAAGTTGAAGCGCGTCAGCGGGTCGGTGTAGTTTTCGGTGGCGACGGTCATGTGCTGCACCGGCGTGATCCCCTTCACGTCGACGCTGACCGGCGGTCCGGGATTTGCCGGATCGACCATCTGCGCCTTGAGGCCGATGCGCCTGACCATGGCCATTTCGCGCGACTGACCGTCGACAGTCACCTGCCAGAGGCTGAGCGGCTTGTCGAAGCCCGGCACCGTCTGTTCCACGGCGGCGCGGGGAAGCAGCGTCGGCGGGAAGCGGGTGATCTCGGCCGCCGGCTTCAGCGAGGAGAGACCGGCCCAGACGACAGGAACGAGCACGGCGAGCGTGCCGCCGATCAGCCAGACCCATGACAATATGTCGGTTATGTCGATGCGTCCGGCCCGGCGCGTGCGCGAGAGAAAGCTGATCGGGTTCATCTCAGGACTCCATTCGCTTGCCCAAGCGCAGCTGTATGAGGGTGAGAACCAGAAGCACCAGCCCCATGAGAACCGATGCGGCGGAAGCGAGGCCGAAGAGGCGCAGATCGCTGCTGAACGCCATCTGGTAAATATATTGAACGATGAAGCTGTTGGCCGTGCCCGGACCGCCGCCGTTGGTCAAAACCCAAGCTTCGTCAAAGATCTGCACGGACTTGATCATCAGAAGGATGAATACGACGAGCAGGTTCGGAGCCAGCAGGGGCAGCGTGATCCGGAAAAGCGTGCGGCGCGGCGAAGCGGCGTCGATGGAGGCGGCTTCGTAGAGTTCCTTCGGGATCGCCTGAAGGCCGGCAAGCAGGATGAGGGTGTAAAAGCCCATGTGGAACCAGACCGACACCACGACCACGAAGAAACGCGACCAGCCGACATCGAGCAGGAAAATTTCAGGCGGCACCCCGAGCATCTGGAAGAAGGCGTTCAAGAGCCCGTTGCGGTCGAGGAACCATTTCCAGATCAGGCCGATGACGACGGGCGACAGGAGAACGGGATAGAAGAACATCGCGCGGAAGAAGCCGCGCGCGAAGATCGCCCGATTGAGGATCAGCGCCGTGATCAGCGCCACCAGCAACGTGGCGACGACATTGCACGCCACGAACCAGAGCGTGTTCCAGACGGCCGTCCAGAACAGCGATTCCTGGCAGGTTCCCGGCTGCAGGTAATTGCCGCAGGAAAGCAGGGCGCGGAAATTGTCGAAACCGACGAAGGGCCGCTCCGAGACGAAAAGATTGGTGCCGCCGGTGAAGGCGTAACCGACCGCGATCGCAATCGGAAGGAAGGTGAAGATGGCGAAGAGAACGAGGTTCGGCGCCAGGAACATCCAGGGCATGCGCTTGCGGCCGAAGACGCGCTCGAACGCATTCATCGGAGCCTCGACCACCCTCATCGCCGTTTCGCCCGCTTGGGAGAGCAATGCACCAGCCGCCATGGTCAGCGCCTCCCCTGTCCCGACCGACGGGCAAAAGCAAGTTCGCTTTTGGGATCGAACAGATGAACCCGTGCCGGATCGGCATCGATCACCAGCCGGTCGCCCTGAACGGGCGCGAAATGGCCGGCCTCATGGATGATGATCTGCTCGTCCTGTCCCTCGAGATTGCCGTAGACATAGGTCTCGGTGCCCAGGCCTTCGTGATACTGCACGACGAACGGCAGGCCCTGACCGCTGGAGCGCGAGAAATGCGCGGGCCTTATGCCGGCGAGAACCTCCTGCCCCACGGCAATGCCGGCGGGATCGACATCGCTGACGATCCTGCCGCCGTTGGCGACGTCGACGGCGACGCCGCTTTCCGTGATCGCTGCGACCTTGCCCTTGATGATGTTCATGCGCGGCGAGCCGAGGAAGCCGGCGACGAAGAGATTGCGCGGGTGATCGAAGAGTTCGAGCGGTGCACCGACCTGCTCGACCCGCCCGGCGCGCAGCACGACGATCTTGTCGGCCATGGTCATCGCCTCGACCTGGTCGTGCGTGACATAGATCATCGTCGTCTTGATTTCGCGATGGAGCTTGGTGATCTCGGCGCGGGTCTGGACGCGCAGCGCCGCGTCGAGGTTCGACAGCGGCTCGTCGAAGAGGAAGATGTCCGGTTCGCGCACGATCGCCCGGCCGATCGCCACGCGCTGGCGTTGGCCGCCCGAAAGCTGTTTCGGACGACGGTCGAGATAGGGCTCGATCGCCAGCATCCGGGCGGCTTCGGCGATCCGCCCCTCGATCTCGGCGCGCTTGAACTTCAGGTTTTCAAGGCCGAAGGCGAGGTTCTTGCGCACGCTCATATGCGGATAGAGCGCATAGGACTGGAAGACCATGGCGATCTTGCGCTCGGCCGGAGAAAGCGCGCTGACGTCGCGCCCGCCGATCGCGATCTTACCCTCCGTCACCTCTTCGAGGCCGGCGATGACGCGCAGCAGGGTCGACTTGCCGCATCCGGACGGGCCGACGAAAACGACGAATTCGCCGTCCTTGATGTCGAGTTCGACGTCATGCAGGACCTTGACCGTGCCGTACGCCTTGTTGACGGTGGAAAGTTTCAGTTCTGCCATGCCTCACTCCCATCAGATGCCGCCGCTTCGAAGACGGTGTCGTTTTTGTTCCAGCCTTGCGGCAGCGGTGTCGGCCTGGTCATCCGCACCTCGTTCATCAGTATCCCCTTGACGCCGGCCACGTAGATGGCCGGCATTCCTCCGGGATAGCGCTCGAGACCGATCACCCGCCCGTCCGAGCCACGGGTCCAGGCATTGGCGCGCCCGCCGCCCTCAGCTTTCGGGGCGAGGTCGGCATTCGTCGGGCGCAGGTCGTAGGATTGCCCGGTGCCGAGTTCGCCGGGCTGCTGGTCGATGGCGACGCGCCTCAGCCATATGTTGCGGATTCCCGACGGTGCGGCGGCGATGACGGTGATCGCCCCCTCCATGCGCCCGGTTATATCCTCGACGATGAGATTTTCGATCGCGCCCGCGGGCCGTTCGGCGACCCGGTCGACGACGTTGACGGTCAGCGCCTCCCCCGAGCCCCAGAAGCCATCCAGCGTTTCGCGGCACTCGACCGCAATCCTCGAAAACCTGACGTTCGAGATCCGGCCGCCGTCGCGGGAAAAGATGCCGAGCGCCCGGTTGGAGGAGGAAACGTTGCAATCCTCGAACACGATGTTGGTGACGTCGCCATGCGTTTCCGTGCCGATCTTCAGCGCACAGCTCAAGCTCTGGACGGAGCATCGGCGCACGAGAATGTTCTCGCACCGGCCGATGGCGACGCCTTGAGGACCGATGCTGGTCTTCAGGCAGATGCCGTCGTCGGCCGTCGAGATGTTGCAATCCTCGATGACGGCGCCGCGGCAGGCATCGAGCACGATGCCGTCCGTATTGGGAAGGCGGCGGTCGTTCTCGATGGTGACGTTCCGAACGACGACATCGGTGCAGTCGACGAAATGCAGCGTCCACATCGGCGAGCGGCTGACATGGATGGAACTGATCTCGACCTCGTCGCAGCCTTCGAAGACGACGACACGGGGACGAAACTCGGCCGGGATGAAGGTTCCCACCGTCTCGTCGTCGCCAATGATGAAACTCTCGCAGCCGGCTTCGATGCGCCCTTCCCCCGTCAGGCTGATCCGCCGCGCGTCCCTGGCGACGATCATGCCGCGGTCCGATTTCTCGGCGATCACCGACACCGTCGTATTGAGATAAGCGGCATAATCGGGAACGGGACGCAGGATCGCGCCGGCGGCCAGATGCAGATCGACGCCGGATCGCAGCCGGAGCCCCCGGCAGAGGTGGATGCCCGCCAGGAGCTCCAGGCGCCCGCCGCCGGAAGCCGAAAGGCTGTCGATCTCGGCTTGCAGACGGTCGGTATTGTCGCCGTCGAACGCCTCGATCGTGGCGAGGGAGGTGGCGTTCATTGGCGGCGGCCGCCTTCGATCAGGACTTCGGTCAAAAGCAGCATGGTCAGCGCCTGGCCGTAAGGCGTCGGCAGGTTCGGGATTTGCCGGTAGAAATCGAGGTCATGACCCATCGGCGTGCCGTCCGAGACGCCGTGGACGACGCCTTCGTCGTCAATCTCAGCCATCACGGCCTTGAGCGCGCGCTCCGCATGAACCCTGTCGCTCTCGTCGAGAATGCCGGCATCGATGGCGCGCAGCATGCCATAGGCGATGCCGGCGGTTGCCGAGGTTTCGAGCGGCGAGGACGGATCGTCCAGAAGCGTCGTGAACATGCCGTCCGGCCGCTGATACGCCTTCAAGGAGCGCACCTGGCTGACGAGGACGTTCGACAGGAAGCGCCGGTCCTTCTCGCCGAGCGTCGGGACGAGATCGAAGAGTTCGGGGATGGCGACCGTGATCCAGGCATTGCCGCGCGCCCAGAAGGCGTTGGCGAAATTGTGCCGGCCGTTGAAGGTCCAGCCGTGATACCAGAGGCCGCTCACCGGATCGGAGAGATAGCGGGTGTGAAGCACGAACTGATAGACGGCCTCGTCGATCCAGTCTTGGCGCTCGCAGAGCACGCCGGCCTGGGCGAGGAAGAGGCAGGCCATGAACAGCGTGTCGTCCCACAATTCGCCGTCGTTGACGCGCTCCTTGCAGACGTGCTGGAAGCCGCCGTCCTCGGTCTTCGGCAATTCCTTGATGAGCCAGTCGGCCCAGTCCTCGACGAGGGCGCGAAAATCGGGACGGTCGACATGCTGGACGAGGATGGCGAGCGGCAGCATCGGCGCCGTGCTGTTGATCTGGCGCGGCGGAATACCGCGCTCGATCTGGGCGCTGTACCAGGCGACGAGCTCCTGCAGCGCCTTCTGGTCGTTGGCGGAAATCGCGCGGCGCAGGAATCCGTAAAGGCCGACGCCGACTTCCCAGTCCCATTCGTCGAACTGGATGCCGGAGGCGGCATTGTCCGTCACGAGACCTTCCTTGATGCCCCTGAGCCGGCTGAAAGCCGTCGCCACGCGATCGATCGTCGTCAGGAGAGCGGCGTTGTCGACAGATGCTGTGTTCATGCTGGAGACCTATGTTTTAGGAGTAGAACGGCTCGTCAGCGCCGGCTTGGGACGCGGCGCTGTCGTGGGTGAGGATCGGGTGCGGCTGATCATGCGTGAACGGCCGGGGCTGACCCGCGATCGAAAGACCGTCGGCATAGGAAAGAGCGACCGCCGGACCGCCCGGCGGCGTCAGGGAAAGACGCCGAAGCGCGGGATCGAAGGACACCGCCGTCTGGCACAGGCGCTCGATGAAGGCCTTGAAAGCATCGTCATTGCCGCAGCCTGCAATGGCCGCCCAGCCGCAGAGCGCCCCATGCGAGCGCGCCTCGCGGCCGGCGGTCGGCCCGTCGGCGATCAGCTCCAGGCCGTTCGAGGCCCAGAGGGCGGCAAATCCCCGGCCCGACCGGGCGATCAGCCATTTGTCCTCGACGATCAGATCGTCGAGACCGTCGCGGCCGATATAGGCGTGCGTCCAGGCATGCCGTGCATCACCCGTGTCCTCGATCAAAAGGGCGACGTCGCGATGCTGGGCGACACGCGGCAGGATGCCGTTGCCGGCCCAATAGGACGGCCGCTGATTGCCCCACGGATCGTCTTCGCCGGGATGGTTGACCCAGAGCCTCGCCATCGGATGGCCGGCGAGCCGGATATCCAGAACGTGCTGCTGATGCCCCTTCCGGCCGGTCTTGTGATCGACGACGGTCGAAAGCTGCGCGGCCTCGTTCTTGAAGAGCACGAGCTTGCCGCTCTCCAGCCCCTGGCTGTAGCGCGCCTCGACGCTTCTTCCCCGCGAGAGCGAAGCAAGCTCGGCGAGATCGGCCGGCGGCTCATAATCGCCGGCGCAGAACATGGTCAGCGCCGCGACGCCGTTGTTGAGCCAGCCCGTGCCGAAGGCGACCTGGGCGAAGGGCGCAAGCTCGGTCAGCGGGCCGGCGCGCAGTTCCTTGTCATAGGCACGGCCCTGCGATCCGGCCGGAACGCCGGCAAGCGTATGAAGGGCGATCATACGGAAGATGAGATCGATCTGGCCGCGGGCGCGATCGGCGATGCCGCTCTCCGCCCAGCGCTCCAGCGCCAGCAGGCCGATAAAATCGATCGGGTAGTAGGCGGCCGAGTTCCACTCCGCCAGGCCATGGGCCTCGACGCTGTCGAACCAGCGCCCGAGGCGCTCGACGGCGAGTTCCGCCTGCTGCCTTCCCGTGCGCCCCGAAGCCGAAAACAGCTCGTCGGGCAGCAGAAGTCCGGCCAGGAGCTGGCTGGTATGGAAGCAGAGCACATGGTTCTCGCTCCAGAACCACATCGCGTCGTTGCCCGGCTCGTCGACCCAGTAGCGGTAGGAAAGAACGGAATGGCGGATGCGGTCGACCGTGGCCTTGGGCATGCGGTCGCCATAGGCGCCGAGCAGCCACAGGAGCGGCACCATGATGAAATCCGAGCAATCCTCTCGCGCATCGATGGAAGCGAGCGTCGCATCGACGATGCGGTCGAAGCTCTCCCGGTCGTCGTAGCCGGTTTCCATCATCGCGATCAGGCGGCCGGCGCGGTTGGCGCCGAAGCGGGCGCTGTATTCCAGCGCCTGCCGCTTGCGGGCGGCAAGCGATGCCTCTGCCGGCAATGGTGAGATGCTGCTCATGAAGGCGGCATCGATGACGCGGGTGACCGAGCCCGTCCCGGAGCCGATCGTCATATGGATGCCGTGATAACCGTCGGCAATGGCGCAGACATCGTCGGCCGTCAGCCGGTTCTGGCCGGCGCGGAGGGTCAGTTTCGCATGGGCGAGAACCGGCCGCTCGTGACCATGGCCGACCACCTCGAGCTCCACCGGCAGGTCGCGCTCGGGCGCCGTATCGAAGATGATCTCCAGCGGCTCTTTGACGAAGACGTCGCGGGCCGGGCGCACGCCGCGCGAAAGCGCTTCCAGCTCCCGCACCTCATCCTGATCCAGCGATACCGGCAGCAGCACGCAGAGCGGCTCCTCGTCCAGCATTTCGAGCTCGAAGAACCAGGTCGTGTCGCGCTCGGCAAGATCCTCGGTATGCACGAGAATCTCGTTGTCGCCTGCTTCGAGCGCCAAAGCTATCTCGGTTGCGCTCTCGACATTGCGCTTGAAGGGCTCGAAGCGCACCGCCTCCTGCCCGTTGACCCATATGCGAACGCCGCCGCAGGTCTTGAGCGCGAGATTGAGCGTGCGCGGCGCTTCCGTCCTGAACGTACCCTTCAGCCATTTCCTGACATGTGTCGGCACATGCCAGAAGCTGGTGAACTCGACGCGGCGGTTCGAGCCGGGAAGATAGAGGCTTTCGGTTTGCCAGGATGTATCGGGCGCCAGCTCGCGGCCGACCATGGTGGACCAGAAGGCCTTGCGGCACGGCAGGTCGCCGACATCGACGAAACCGTTGATGAAACGGTAGTTCACACGGTCTTCGGCCGGCGCCGGCTCGCCTGGAAAATAACGCGCGATGAGGGCGGACACGGCCCATGCCGTGATCGTCTGCCCCCGGCCCACGCCATAGGCTGGCGCCATGTCGTCCGGCTGCTTGATGCTTTCCGTTTTCACAGATCGCCTCCTCCGCAATCAAATGAAAATATTTTCATTAGGTTATTTTGGTGCGTGATTTTTGAAAATTGCTCAAAAACATCGCTATTCGCGTAGAAAATAGCTTGACGGACCGAATGTCAAGTATATGAAATTCACTTATCGATGGCTGAGGCCGCGATTGATGAAAATGTTTTCATGGGAGGATGAAAATGAAAACGTATCTATCAGGGGCTTTCGCACTGGCGCTTGCCACCGTTTCTTTCGCATGGTCCAGCGCGGCCATGGCGGAAACCCAGACGATCACCTTTCTCTTTACCGACGACGACCAGGCTTACGTCGAGCGGATGGAAGCGCTCAGCAAGGAATTCGAGACGGCACATCCCGATATCAAGGTGAATTTCGTTTCGTCGGGCTATGATGCCGTCGCCAAGCAGCTACCGGTGCAGCTTGCCATCGGCGAAGGCCCTGACGTTGCCAAGATCACCGACTGGCAGCTGGCGCCTTATTATCTCGACATGCGCCCGCTGATGAAGGATCCGGATGGTTTCGCCAAGCTGCACGGCGACAGCCTGAACACGCTTCGCTTCCCCGGCGTCAACGATCCGAACTCGATCAACGGCTATGTCGCGTCGCAGACCTTCAACCTGCCCTTCGTCAACAAGACGCTCTTCGAGCAGGCCAAGGAACCGCTTCCGCAGCCCACAGCCACGCTGAAGGACATCGTCGAAGCCTCCGCCCGCGTCGCCAAGGCGACCGGCGCGCAGATCCCCTTCACGATGGACCGCTCGGGCCATCGCTTCTCGGGCGCCGCCTTCTCCTACGGTTCGAACTACGTCAAGGACGGCAAGTTCTCGTTCCCCGACGATGCCGCCAAGCGCTACATTACCGATCTCTACAACTGGACCAAGGACGGCTCTTTCCCCAAGGAAATGTGGGGTGCTGCCGGCGGAACCCAGTACAAGAACATGGGTGACGAGTTCGTCAACGGCAATGTCGTGACCTATCTTGCCGGCAACTGGATGGTCAATCCGTTCCAGAAGAAGATCGCCGACGCCTTCGACTGGACCGCGATCAGCGCGCCCTGCGGCGACGCCGGCTGCTATGCGATGCCGGGCGGCACCGCGATCGTCGGCTTCAAGCGCACCAAGCATCCGGAAGCAGTCGCTGCTTTCATCGAGTTCCTCGGCTCTGAAAAGATCCAGCGTGAAATCGCCGAAAACTACGTCATCCTGACCGGCGCCGACATCAAGGATCCGCAGTACAAGCTCGAGAGCAAGAACGCCAAGGATGCCATGGCCGTCTTCCTCGCTGCCCGCAACAGCGCCCCGAAGGCAGCCCGTGACCTGGAACGCCTCAAGGGATCGTCCGCCATCTATCAGCTCATCGTCCAGCGGATGAGCCAGCTGATCGTCGGCGAGCTTTCCCTCGAAGACACCTTCAAGGCCATGAGCGCCGACGTCGAAAAGGTCAACGTGGCGCTCGCCGCCAACAAGTAACCGGCCGCGCCTGTCTCCCACAGATTGCGCGCTGCATCAGCCACGACCTCGCAACGGGCCGTGGCTGATCGTTTTTTGGGCGATGCTCAAACCGCCGCTTCCGACACTTCGACCCGTTTCGAATTGTCGATGACCTGAAGACGCTACATTCCGCCGAGGAAAGGTAGCGTCATGAATATCATCGAACGAAACACCAGTTCCCGCCCGGACCTGAACCCTGCCGCCCTCGCCATTCTCTGCCTCGGCGTGATCGTGGCGCAGGTCGACACGTCTGTCGTCAATCTGGCGGTTCAGCCCATAGGCCTCGACCTCAAGGCTTCCGTCGCCGAACTGCAATGGGTGGTGGATGCCTATAACCTGATCTACGCCTCGTTTCTCATCAGCGGCGGCCTGTTCGCCGATCTCTGCGGCCGGCGCCGGCTCTTCGTCGTCGGCTGCATGCTCTTCACGCTCGCGAGCCTCGGCTGCGCCTTCGCTCCGACGACGGCGTTTCTCATTGGAGCAAGGGCATTGACCGGCTTCGGCTCCGCACTTCTCCTGCCGGCCTCGCTTTCGCTGATCCGCGTCATCTATCCGGTGGAAAAGATCCGTGCGCGGGCGCTCGGGATCTGGGCCGGCTGCAATGGCGTCTCGCTAGCGATCGGCCCGAGCCTCGGCGGCTTCCTCATCCACGATTTCGGCTGGAGATCCGTCTTCTTCGTCGTCATCCCCATCGCATTGGCCGCAGCGGCCGGAGCGCGGCTCTTCGTTCCCGAGAGCGCCGATCGGCATGACCGGTCCTTCGACTTGCCTGGCCAACTGCTGGGGATCGCCGCCCTCATGGTGATCACGCTCGCCGCGATCGAATCCTCGCTTCTGCCGCCCCTCCGGACGTCTTTGCTGGCGATTGCGGGCGCAGCCCTGTTCTGGCTCTTCGTCAGGGTCGAGCGGCGGCTGAAACAGACCGCGCTGGTTCCGATCTCGATGTTCTCCGGCAGCCAGTTCCGCGGCGCGATGGCGGGAACGGCGGCCATGACCTTCGGCATGTACGGAACGCTCTTTCTCTTCCCGCTCGCCTCTCTCGCCCTCGGCCGGCTGGCTTCGATCGAGGTCGGGCTATCGCTGCTCCCGATGGCACTGAGTTTCATCGCGATCTCTCCCTTCTCCGGCTCGATCTCGGAACGCCTGGGAAAGAAGAGCACAATATCCGCAGGGCTCGCCGCGATGGGCCTCGGCAACCTCCTGCTGGGCGTCGCCTTTGTCGCGCAGGCGTTCGTCGCCGAAGAGATTGGACTGCTGCTGACCGGCATCGGCATGGGCATGGCCACCGGCCCGCTGACGGCGATCGCCGTGTCCGCCGTGACGGCCGATCGCGCCGGCACGGCGAGCGCGCTGATCAACGTCGCCCGCATGGTCGGCGCGACGATCGGGGTCGCGATCCTGGGCGCCGTCTTCGCCTTCCTCGGCGAAACCGAAACCGCCTTCCTCATCGCGATGTCCGCCGGCGGCGGTATCCAGTTGCTCGGCGGCTCTGCCGCCTGGCGCTTGTTGTGAGGGGCGACGAGGGACAGGCGTCGCACCTTTGTCTGCCAAAAATGCCTGAGGCGCGCAGCATGGCGGCGCGCCTCAGATCTCTGTTTCATATCCCGTGCCCAAAACCGCAATTCAGTTTTGGGTGATAGACGTCACGACGCCATCGCGTAATGGCGCTGCTCCGAGGCGCGGCGGCTGCCCGTCTTGAAGCGGCGCAGCAGTTCGGCGAGGCTTTCGGTTTCCTGCGTCAGGCTCTGGGCGGCGGCCGTGGTCTCTTCGACCATCGCGGCGTTCTGCTGCGTCACCTTGTCCATCTGGTCGCCGGCGGCCGAGACCTCGCGCAGGCTGGTCGCCTGCTCGCGGGCGGCTACCGCGATCTCGGCGACGGTCGCGTTCATCGCGGTGACGTGCTCGACGATCTGTTCGAGCGAGACGCCGGATTCGCCGACCAGTTCGACGCCCGTCTTGACCTGCATCGAGGAGGTGGAAATCAGTTGCTTGATCTCCCGCGCCGCATTGGCCGAGCGCTGGGCAAGCTCGCGGACTTCCTGGGCGACGACGGCGAAGCCCTTGCCCGCCTCGCCGGCACGCGCGGCTTCGACGCCGGCATTCAGCGCCAGCAGGTTGGTCTGGAAAGCGATTTCGTCGATGACGCTGATGATGTTGCCGATCTTCGACGACGAATTCTGGATTTCCGTCATCGCCGCGATGGCGCGCGAAACGATCTCGCCGCCCTTTTCGGCATTGGTGCGGGCCGTCGCCACGACGGCCTGGGCGCGGCTGGCGCCCTCCGCCGTGCCGTTGACGCCGCGGGTGACGTCGCCGAGTGCCGCGACGGTTTCCTCCAGCGAAGCGGCCTGCTGCTCGGTGCGGCGGGCAAGATCGTTGGAAGCGGTGGAGATTTCCGCAAGGCCGGAGCGGATGGTGGTGACCGCGCGGATGACCGAGTCGATCGCTTCCTCAAGGCTTGCGACCGAGCTGTTGAAGTGATCCCGGATCCGGACATAGCGATGGTCGACGTCGCCGACGCGGACCGAGAGATCGCCCTTCGAGAGCGCATCGAGACCAAGCGAAATCTGGTGGAAGGCATGCTCCATCACCTGCGCATCGCTGAGGCGCTCGGCCTCCTGGCGCAGCCGCTCTTCTTCGGCGGCCAGACGCGCCCGTTCGGCATTGGCTTCGGCGATCAGCTTGGCGCGGCCGGTCTCCTGGAAGACCTTCAGCGAACGCGCCATGGCGCCGAGCTCATGACGGTGTTCGACGCCGGTGATTACGATCGACTCCTCGCCGCGGGCAAGCCGCTCCATGGACTGCGCCATGCCGCGAACTGCGGAGGAAATCAGCCGGCCGACGAAATAGGAGAGCACGAGGCCGATGACGATCAGCAGGCCGCTGATGACGAGCGTCGTGCTGGTCGCGGAAGCGACCGTTGCTTCGACCGAACCATCGAGGTTTTTCTGCGCGCCGGTCACGGTCGCCTGCAGATCCTTGAACTCGCCTGCGATCTTCGGCGCCAAGACGTTGAGCTGCGTCTGGCGGATATTGCCGGAGGTCTGCAACACGTCCTTCATATCGCCGAGGCGCGCGGTGTAATTCTGCATGAGCTGGCCGGCGCCCATCAGGCGCTTCTTCTGCAACTCGTTCTTGGCAGCCTTGGCGGCGGCGTCGTTTAGCGCCACGGCCTGGGCAAGCGCTGCCTGCGCCGTGTCATAGGCGGCAAAATCGTCCGAATGCACGAAGCGCTCGGAGAAATAAAGGCTGCGGTTCAGGGCCTCCAGCGTTTCCGCCGTCGTGTGCAGCAGGGCCACGTCGTTCTGGCGCCAGGCGCTGCGCATGACGTCGTTGAGTGCGATGCTGGTCCAGGGGCCGAATTCAGTGACCTTGGAGATCAGCAGGTCGCGCCGCCCCTGAAGGGTGACGATCTGTTCGAAGGCCTTGCCGTAGGCGGCGATATCCTGGCGGATCATCGCAAGGCCGGCCTGCAGTTCCTTGTTGTCGGCAAAACGCGGATCGTCCGCCTCGAAGGCCTTCACGCCGGCGCGGAAACCGTCGACGACAGCCTGCGTCGGCGTGGAGCGGAAGGCTTCCGCCGACATCTGGATCTCGTGCAGCTGGTCGCTGTAATCGGAGATGGCGAGGCTCTGGCCCGCCGTGGCGCGATAGGAGGCGAAGATGGCGGCAAGCCCGTTCATGCCGGAGATCGCGCTGACGGTGAGCAGGCTCATCAGCAGGATCAGCGGCACGAAGCCCGAGGTGATCTGCGCGCGAATGCCGAATTTATTCCAGAAATGCAACATTATAGGCCTCTTATGCTCACTGGCTCTTCGGCAGATATTTGGAAAGGTTCTCAGGCGTCACGAGTTCGAAGGGAACGTTGTTTTCGCGCGGCACCTTCTCCTTGTTGATCAGCTTGACGGCGGCTTCGACAGCGGCTGCACCCTGCCCCACTGCGCTCTGGAGAATGGTCACGTCGAGATCGCCCGCCACCATTGCGGCAAGCGCATCGTCGGTCGCATCGACGCCGGCGACGACGACGTCCTTCATCGGGATATTGGCTTTCTTCATGGCGCGGATCGCACCGAGCGCCATCTCGTCGTTGTTGGCGATGACGGCGTCGAACTTGACGCCGGCCGCCAGCCATTCCTGCATCTGCTGATCCGCATAATCGCGCGACCAATAGGCCGCTTGCTGCTCGACGATCTCAAGACCTTTGCATTCCGGCGTCGCGATGACATCCAATATGTCCTGGGTGCGGGTGCGGGCGGCCACATGGAAGACCTCCCCCATCAGCACGACGACGCGGCCCTTGCCCTTGAGGAGAGAGCATACTTGCTTCGTCTCCAGCGTACCGGAGTCTTTCTCATCGGAGGCGACGACAACCTGATTGTCCGGCAAGTCCAGGAGATTGGAGGGCGTCGTGTTGATGTAAACAAGCGGAATGCCGGCATCCGCTGCGATCTTGGTCATTTGCGGCCCGAGATCGCCATCAGACAGCATCATGATAATGGCATCGACCTTGTCGGCGACGAACTGCTGAACCTGCTTCTTCTGCAGCTCATTGTCGCCATTGGCATTCTCGGTGACGAGCTTGAGCCCTGATATCGTCTTCCCGTGCGAGACGACGCCGTTCACCAGCATCTCTCTGAACTTGTCGAGATTGGTCATCGAAACCCCGATCGTCTGCGCATGGGCAACAGAGACCGATATCGCCAGAGCGATGGATGCAAGCGTGGCCGTTTTCATGAATTCCCCTGCGCAATTCGAATATGAACGCGTTATTTCAAATCTTGGTTAAATTTTACTTTTCGGCGGGACACGAAAGTTAAGCGCGGGGATATGATCTCGCAGCGGCACGACCGCCTCTTTGAAGCCCTTCCGGCGAGACTTGAAGGGCATCGCATTCGACTTGATGCAACGGGCTTAGGTCTTTGTTTTGATAAGAATTAACGCCCGCCGAAACCGGAGCCGACGCTGATGCCCTTGTAGATCACCCTCTGCAGCACGATGGCGAGAATGACGCCCGGCACCATGGAGATGGTGGCGCCCGCCATGATGTAATTCCAGGCGGTGCCCTGCTGCGTCTGAAACAGGGTGAGACCGAGCGGCAGCGTGGCCTTATCGAGCCCGCTGGTGGCGATCAGCGGCCAGAGGAAGCTCTTCCACTGCGCTATGAAGGTGAAGAGCGCGAGCAGGCCGATCGCCGGCATGGCGAGCGGAACGATGACCCTGACCAGGATGCGCAGGCGCGAGGCCCCGTCCATCATCGCCGCTTCGTCGAGATCCTTGGGAATGCCGAGGATGAACTGGCGCAGCAGGAAGGTGCCGAAGGACGAGAAGGCGACCGGCAGGATCATGCCGTGATAGGTGTTGATCCAGCCGAGCTTGCTGACGACGAGGAAGAGCGGGATGACCAGCATCACCTGCGGGATCATCAGCGTGCTGAGATAGGTGAGCAGCAGTCCTTCACGGCCGGGGAACCTCAGACGAGCGAAAGCATAGGCCGACAGGCAGGAGACCACGATGACGATCGCGGTCACGCCGCAGGCGACGACGAGGGAGTTCAGCAGGAAGATGCCGAAGGGCAGAGACACCAGCGCCTCGACGAAATTGCCCCACTGATATTCCTCGGGCAGGATGCGGACCGGCACGGCCATCACCTCGGTATTGGAGCGCACCGCGTTCGACACCATCCAGAAGAAGGGAAAGAGGAAGAGCAGCGCGACCAGCGAAAGCCCGGCATAGCTGACGAAGGCGCCGATCCGCCGCAGGATGCGATACCGGTTCCGAGACTGGGAATGCGGATGCCGTGAGTCCGGCTTATTCGTCATAATGCACCCATTTGCGCTGCATGTGGAACTGCAGGATGGTGAGCCCCATGATCATGACGAACATCACCCAGGCAAGCGCCGAGGCATAGCCCATCTGAAAATTGGTGAAGCCCTTCTGGTAGATGGCGAAGCCGAGGGTCGCCGTCGCCGAGCCGGGGCCGCCGCGCGTCATGGCGAAGATCTCGTCGAAAACCTGCAGCGAGGTGATGGCCGTCATGACGGTGGCGAAGAAGACCGTCGGCGAAATCAGCGGCAGACGGATGCGCCAGAAGCGCCGCCAGGGACCGGCGCCGTCGATCATCGCCGCTTCGAGATAATGCTTCGGCACCAGGTCGAGCGCGGCGTTGAACATCACCACGTTGTAGCCGACATTGGCCCAGAGCGTGACGAGCACGACCGCCTGCATGGCCCAGCTCGAACTCAGCAGGAAGTTCGGCAGGCCGAGGCCGAGCGAACGGATGACGCTGTCGGCGAGCCCGTCCGGCGTGAAGATCAGCAGCCACACCACGGAGGCTGCAATCGTCGGGGTAAAGGTCGGCAGAAAGAAGATCACCCGGAAGATCGCCTTGCCGCGCTTGAGGCTCGATATCCAAACCGCGAGCGTCAGCGAAACGATGATATTCACGGCCAGATACTCGACCGCGAAGAACAGCGTATTGTTCAATATCGTATAGAAGGCCGGATCGACGGTGAAGAGCTTGATGTAATTCTGAAAGCCGACGAAAGACGGCGTCGAGATCAGCTGCCAGTTGGTGAAGGAGAGCGCCAGCGACGCAACGATCGGCAGGGCCATGAAGATCATGAAGCCGAGGAAACTCGGCAGCAGGAACAGCATGGCCGTCTGCGTCTCCGGCTTCAGGAAGCGCCGCGGCTGATCGGGCTGAATGGCGATTTCGGCAACGGCGCCTTCCGACATGTCTTCCTCCGTGCGCGGCAACTCCTGCCGCGGCGAAAGCGAGCGCGCCCTGCCGGACGCGCAGGCGCTCTATTGCTGCGCGAGGCTCTGGATGGACTCCATCGTCTGCTTGGCGTCGGCGCTGCCGCCGAAGGCGGGCGGGAAATACTGGTTGAAGAGATTTTCCACCGCCGCCCAGTTGTTGGTGATGACATACGGCACCGAATGCGCCAGCGAATAATCCAGCGCCTCGCCGCCATTGGTGATGTCCTTGGCCGCCACCTTGTACCAGGAGGATTGCGAGGCCGTGCGCGCCGGGAGCGCCCGGCCCTGTTCGGCGAGATATTGCAGCGCCTCGGGGCTGGTCAGCACCTGGATCGCCTTCCAGGCCGCATCCTTGTTCTTGCTCGTCGTGGCGATGCCGAAACCGGAGCCCGCCGTGACGGCCGTCAGCTCTCCCTCCCCGCGCGGCAGGGTGGTGGAACCGACTTTGAACTTGACCTTGTCCTTCATGCCGATGATCGACCACGGACCATCGACATACATGGCGACATTGCCAGAATAGAAGCGGCCCTGGATGACCGTCCCGGCATCGGCGCTCGACGGCACCAGCGGCGCGACCTTGTCCTTGGCGGCAAAGCCGATCACCGTCTCGGCAGCGGCAATGGCGCTGGGATTGGTAAGGTCGAGCTCGCCGGCATCATTGACGTATTTGTCGCCCCAGGCCGAGGCCAGGACCGAATAGTTCTGCGGGGTGATGCCGAAGCCGTACTGGCCGTCTTTCGTCAGCTTCTTGGCGGCATCGGTAAATTCGGCGAGCGTCCAGCCCGGTTTCGGCAGCGGAATGCCGGCGGCTTCGAGCGCGTCCTGGTTATAGTAGATGACCCACGGACCGACGTCATAAGGCAGGCCGTAGAGCTGCTTGTCGACAGACATGCCGCCGATGATCGAGGGCGTGAAGGCGCCGACGTCGAACTTGTCTGCCGCGATCCGGTCGTTCAGCGGTTCGAGCAGCGAATAGAAATTCGGCATGCGCAGCGACTGCATGGACACGATGTCGGCAAGCTGGCCCGAGGCCGCCAGCACCGGCAGCCGCGTCCAGTAATCGACCCAGCCCGTCGTCGTCAGCGTCACCTTGATATCGGGATATTTGGCGGTCACCATGTCGGCCAGGTGCTGCCAGCCTTTGGTATCGGCGTCGGAACCGGTCCACATCTGCCAGGTCAGGTTGACCTGTTCGGCCGATGCGGCTGTGGCAAAAAGGCTGCCGCTCATTGCGGCAAGCATAAGCGTCTTCTGCAGAACCTTCATGGGTTTCTCCTCCCTCCATGAACGCAATGGACACGCAGGTGCGATCGACTACGCCTTGAGGACGATCTCGATCACCGGGACGGTAACGTCGGGTCGCCGGACCGGCAGTTCGAGCGTGATCATGCCTTCCGGCACCATCACGCCGATATTGGAATCCACATCCCCGGTATGGCCGAGCCAGCGAACTTCGCTCGCGTCATGCAGGAATTGCGCATAGGCGATCCTGTCGGCGAGTCCTTCGATATGGATGTGGCGATAGGGCCAGTTATAGACATGCAGGTAGAGGCGGTTGCCGCGCTGGGTGTAGCGGCAACCGGCCGGCGCGGGAAGTTGGGATGGGCCGGCGCCGTAGATCGAGCGTGCATTGACCTCCATCCAGTTCTGGTAGACCTCGAGCGCGGCGATGGCGCGTTTATCGAAGGTGCCGCGGCCGGTCGGGCCGACATTCATCAGCAGGTTGCCGCCGAGCGCGACGGAATCGATGAGCAGCTGAATGATCTGTTCCGGGCTCTTCCAGCTCTCCTCGTCGCGATGATAGCCCCAGGAGCCGCTGAAGGTGTGGCAGGCTTCCCAGAGCACGCCCTGGCTCGCAAGAGCCGGCGCCACGCGCGGCGTATATTGCTCCGGCGTCGTCACGTCGGGCAGTGTGCCGGGCGGCAGGTCGAGGCGGTTGTTGACGATGATTTCGGGCTGCAACTCGCGCACCAGCGCAAGCAGCCGTTCGCTTTCCCAATCGGCGCGCCCTTTGCCGGGCAGACCGCGATATTCGCGGCGGGGATAGCTGAAATCGAACCAGATGATGTCGATGCGGCCGAAGCCGGTCAGAAGCTCGCGCACCTGTTCGCGCATATAGGCGGCGTAATTGGCGATGTTGCGGCCGGCATTCAGCGCCTCGGCTTGCGGATGGTTGCGCAAGGGATGGTGGACGTCGATCGGGAAATCGGGATGGTGCCAGTCGAGCAGCGAATAATAGAAGCCGATCTTCAGCCCCTCGGCCCGGAAGGCTTCGACGAGCGGCGTCAGCAGGTCCTTGCCGCAGGGCGTGTTCGGCGCCTTGTAATCGGTGACCTTGCTGTCCCAGAGGCAGAAGCCCTCGTGATGCTTGGTCGTCACCACGACATATTTCATGCCGGCAAGACGCGCACGGCGCGCCCACTCCTTGGGATTGTAGAGATCGGGATCAAAATTCTCGAAATAGCGCTGATAGTGGTCGTCAGTCAGCTCTTCGCGGTTCTTCAACCACTCGTGCCGGGCTCCAAGCGCATAGAGGCCCCAATGGATGAACATGCCGAGGCGATCATGGCTGAACCAGGCGTGTTTGCCCGCTCCCGATACCGGATTTTCCGGCAGGCGTTCCGAACTCGTCACAGGTTTCTCCTCCCTGTTTTCCGGCTTAACGTCATGTCGAACCGGTTCGGTAAGCGAACATCCTCCTTGAGCCATCCCCTGTCAAGCCGAAATTCGCAATTCGAAAACTTCGAAATAGTCGGCTCAGAAGTAGGCATTTAGCCAAGTTCTGTTGCAACGGCGAATAAAATCTGACAAAAGAAAGCTTTAGAACCGGTTCGATAGACATGACGACCATACGAGATGTCGCGCGCCTGGCGGGGGTTTCGATCTCGACCGTCTCGCTCGCGCTCAACAGCCCGAAGCGGGTCGGCGCCGAGACGCTCGACCGCATCCAGCAGGCGATACAATCGACCGGCTACCGTATCGATCCGGTAGCCCAGACGCTGGCGCGCGGGCGCAGCTCGCTGATCGGCTTCGTCTCGGCCAATCTCGGCAACATGTTCTTCGGCGACATCCGCCGCGAGATCGAGCACCAGGCGCTCGACCACGGCTATTTCGTGCTGATCGCCGACTCCTCCGGGCGCGCCGATCTCGAACGGGCGCTCCTGGAGCGGCTGCAGGCGCAGAAGATCGCCGGCATCGCCTTGGCGGCAAACGGGCGCGGCGCGGAATACGCAACCTTCCTGCGCGAGTTCAAGACGCCGATCGTCATGTTCGACCAGAAGGTAGAGGGCGCCGAGCGCGATTTCGTCGGCTCCGACAATCCGCTGACGACGACGATCCTGACCGAGCACCTGCTGCAACTCGGCCACCGGCGCATCGCCTTCATATCAGGCCCGAGCGGCCTGCACACCGCCGACGAGCGCCTGAAAGGTTTCATGGACACGATGGCCGGCGCCGGCGTCGACGTCGATCCTTCGCTGGTGGTCGAGGGCGGCTACACCAGGAGCGGCGGCCATACGCAGGCGATGCGCCTGCTCACCCGCCGCGACCGGCCGACCGCCATCATCGGCGCCAACAATATGACGGGACTGGCAACCCTGCAGGTGATGCAGGAAATGGGCTTCCGCTGTCCCGACGACGTATCGCTGGCAATGGTCGACGACGTACCCTGGAGCAACGTCATCACGCCGCGCATCACCATGGTCGTGCAGGATGCGCAGAAGCTCGGCGAACTGGCCGCACAGCGCCTGCTCGCCAGGATCGCAACCCCCGAGGCCGCCGCCGAGCCGCCGCGGGATTTCATCCTGACGCCGAGATTCGTGCGTGGAGAGTCGACAAGGCGGCTGTAAAGGCGCTTGCCTAAATTTCCTCACGAGGCAAGGGAAGAGGCCGATCATCATCGAGGCTATCAGCCCATGCTCGCATCAACCCGTGATCGACAGTCCTGCCCTCGTCCACATCAACCAGTGCCTCAAGGGTCAAACTCCGACGCTTCTCCTGAGCAAGCGGCAGCGGAACATGTTCAGTCGGGATTCTGGTTTCCATCGAAGCTCTCTTATCGACCATCGCAATCATAGCGAATAACTTACATTCATATATGACGGCGCCGCCCTACCGCCAAAATCGGCAAGCGCCGCAACCGCGCATCCATTGAAAGACCGCAAGATTTGTCATACATGTGTGATGAATCGTAAATTCCGGGATGCCGCTGGTTCGAACGGCGTCCAGATCGAAGCCGATGCGGGGGGTCGAGGCGTGGCTATTCAGGGGAAGGATCGCAGCAGGGGTTCGGGGTCGCTGGTTTCACAGGTCGGCGAAAGCCTTCGCCAAGCGATCCTCAGCGGCCAGTACGCCGCCGGTGACAAGCTTCCGAGCGAGCATGAACTGACCGAGACGCACAGCGTCAGCCGGACCGTGGTGCGCGAAGCCGTGGCAGCCCTTCGCTCCGATGGGCTGGTCGAGGTGCGCCAGGGAGCGGGCATTTTCGTGATCAGCCCCGACCCGGCGCTGTCGGGCCGGAAAGTCGACAAGGCCCGCGTCGCCTCCGATCTGGAGGTGCTGGAGATCCGCACCCCTGTCGAAATCGAGGCGGCGGGGCTCGCCGCGCTGCGCCGCTCGCCGGCGCAGGAGGAAGCGATCTTCGAATGCCACCGGAAAATCCTCCGTTGCATCGAGACCGATCAGTCCATCCGCGAAGCCGATCTCGAGCTCCATGTCGCCATCGCCGAAGCGACGAACAATCCGTTGTTCAAGCACTTCCTCGAGGCCCAGGGCTCGGCGATCATCCCGCAATCGCGGGTCGTCCCGGAAACGAGGACGGCCGAACAGACCGCCTACCGCAAGCTCATTCACCGGGAACATGAAGCGATCATCGTGGCGATCTCCGACAGGGACGATCAGGCGGCCCGCAACGCCATGCGTGAGCATCTGGTGGGCAGCCAGGCCAGGTATCGCAACCTGCTGAAGGATCTGCGAAGCTTCACGAGCTGAGGCTAGCGCAAAGCGCTGCAGCTTTTCAGACATCACCAGACCAACAGTTATCCCGGCCGCCGCGAGCAAATCTGCTGGCCGATTGCGCAGCCGCGTCTATTGTAAGGGACGTGCGCAGCCCATATCGGCGTGATGCATGGACGGGCTGTTAACCTGTCTGCGGCTGAAAGCTAGTTGAAAGCTTCGGCGTCTTAGGAAAGGGCAGCATCGTGGAGGAGACACGGGTCAAGGTGACGAGACGACGATGCGGGTAAACCATCAGGAGGAGATATCAATGCGTTCTTCACGCAGCCTTTTTCACACCGTCGCTCTTTCCGCGCTTTTCGCTGCAGCATCATTCACGGCGAGCGCCGCCAGCGCGGCCGACAAGATCACCATCATGGTCGGCGGCTATGAGAAGCAGATCTATCTGCCGGCCAAGCTCGCCGAATCCCTGGGCTACTTCAAAGAGGAAGGTCTCGATGTCGAGTTGCTCAACGAAGCGGCTGGCGTCGATGCCGAAAACCAGCTTCTGGCAGGCGCCGTGCAGGGTGTCGTCGGCTTCTATGACCACTGTGTAGACCTGCAGGCCAAGGGCAAGTTCGTCGAATCCGTCGTTCAGTTCAGCCAGGCGCCGGGCGAGGTCGAGATGGTTTCCAGCAAGCATCCCGAGATCAAGTCGCCCGCCGACTTCAAGGGCAAGAGCCTCGGCGTCACCGGTCTCGGCTCCTCCACGAACTTCCTCACCCTCTTCATGGCCTCAAAGGCCGGCCTCAAGCCCGGCGACGTCGTCACCATTCCGGTCGGCGCGGGCGGCACCTTCATCGCCGCCATGCAGCAGGATCAGATTCAGGCCGGCATGACGACGGAGCCGACGATCTCGCGCATGATCAAAACAGGCGAAGCGAGCGTCCTCGTCGACATGCGCACCGTCGAAGCGACCCGCAAGGCGCTCGGGGGCACCTATCCGGCGGCCTCGCTCTACATGGAAACGTCCTGGGTGGAGGAACATAAGGACGAGGCACAGAAACTCGCCAACGCCTTCGTCAAGACGCTGAAATACATCAATACGCATTCCGCCGCCGAGATTGCCGACAAGATGCCGAAGGATTTCTACGTCGGCGACAAGGACGGCTACGTCAAGGCGCTCGAAGAGGGCAAGGGCATGTTCACGCCTGACGGCGTGATGCCGGAAGACGGTCCGCAGACCGTGCTTGCCGTGCTCTCGGAGTTCTCCAAGAACGTCAAGGGCAAGCAGATCGACCTTTCCAAGACCTACACGACCGAGTTCGTCAAGAACGTCAAGTGAGGCCGCCACGCCGCTTCCGGCTCCCGAGCGGAAGCGGCGTCCGTTCGATCACGGGCATCGCGTGCGCGCCCTTAAGCACGCCTCAGGTATCACCATGCAACAGGACAACAAACAGACCCCGGCGATCGAGCTGATCAATGTCAGCCGGCGCTTCGTCTCGCCGACCGGAAAGTCGCTCACTGCGCTGCGCGATTTCAACATGACGGTCGCCCGCGGCGAGTTCGTCGCCGTCGTCGGCCCGACCGGCTGCGGCAAGTCGACGACGCTCAACCTCGTGACGGGGCTCGCACGCCCGAGCGCCGGCGAAGTCCGCCTGATGGGCGGGCCGATCACCGGCATCGACCCGCGTGTCGGCTTCGCCTTCCAGACCGACGCGCTCTTCCCGTGGAAGAACGTGATCGACAATGTCATGGCCGGCCCGCTGTTTCGCGGCAAATCGCGCGCCGAGGCGGAACAGAGCGCGCGCGACTGGCTGGCGCGCGTCGGCCTGTCGAAGTTTCTGCACCATTACCCCCATCAGCTTTCCGGCGGCATGCGCAAGCGCGTCTCGCTGGCGCAGACCTTCATCAACGAACCTGAAATCCTGCTGATGGACGAGCCCTTCTCGGCGCTCGACGTCCAGACCCGCACGGTCATGCACGAAGAACTCCTGAAGCTCTGGGCCGAGCGCAAGGCCTCCGTGGTGTTCGTCACCCACGATCTCGAAGAGGCCGTGGCGCTTGCCGACAAGGTCTATGTGCTCACTGCCGGCCCGGCGACGGTGAAATCGGTCTATCCGATCGAGCTTCCCCGCCCGCGCGTCGTGTCGGCGATCCGCTACGAGCAAAGCTTCATCGACTATTGCAAGACCATCTGGGAGGACCTGCGCGAAGAGGTCGAAACCAGTTACCGCCGCGCAAGCGAAGCGGCCTGACGGGAGGATATCATGGCAAACACGACTTTCGAGGCCGCTTCGGCCACCCTGTTTCGTCCGGGCACGTCGGATGCCGAGATCGAAGCCTCCGCGCTGAAGGCGATACGCCGGCGCAACACGCTGGTGCGCTTCTGGCAGGTCGCCATCCTGGTCTTCGTAATCGGCATGTGGGAGCTCTCCTCCAACATGAACTGGATCGACCCCTTCTTCTATTCGAGCCCGAGCGGCGTGCTCGAGCGGCTCTACGAATGGGCAACCGAAGGCACCACCGAGGGGTCGCTCTGGTATAATCTCTGGGTGACGATGGAGGAGGCGCTGATCGGCTTCTTCGCAGGCTCGATCACCGGCGTCTTCGTCGGCATCGGGCTTGGCCGCAACCGTTTCCTCTCCGACATTTTCTCCGTCTACATCAAGGCGATCAATTCGATCCCGCGCGTGGTGCTGGCCCCGATCTTCATCATGATCATGGGCCTCGGCCTGCCGTCCAAGGTGGCGCTCGCCTTCATCATGGTGTTCTTCGTCGTCTTCGCCAACGCCTTCCAGGGTGTGCGCGAAGCCGACCGCAACATGATCGCCAACGCCCGCATCCTCGGCGCTTCCGACTGGCAGGTAACGCGCACGGTGGTCATTCCCTCGGCGATAAGCTGGATTTTCGCGAGCCTGCATGTCTCCTTCGGCTTTGCGATCATCGGCGCCATCGTCGGTGAATTCGTCGGCGCCCGCTTCGGCATCGGCCAGTTGATCTCGATCGCCAAGGGCACCTTCGACGCCGCCGGCATGTTCGCGGCCATCCTCCTCGTCATGGTCGTCACGCTTTTTGCCGAATACATCATGACGCTGATCGAGAACCGCCTGGCGAAATGGCGCCCGCAGCAGCACCTCGATACGCAATAAATCCGCCTCCTCCCAAGGCAGATCGAAGCGAAGGCCGGGCGCCACGCCCGGCCTTCTGTTTGTTAAGCAAGTCGGCCAACTTCTCTTTCGTCATGCTCGGCCGAGGATGACGCCGGGTAGAGAGCGAGGAGTGTCATTAAACTCCGGCCGGGCATCATACCCCGGCCTTTGTTCATTTGATGCGTCGCCGGTTCAAGCAAGCGGAAGTCTCACGGTCACGATAAGACCGCCCTCCTCCGCATCACCGAGCGAAACCGAACCTCCAGCCCCTTCGACGACCTCACGGACAATCGCAAGCCCGAGGCCGCTCCCTTCGCTTTCCGTCCCCATGATCCGGTAGAACCGTTCGAAAACCTGCTCGCGCTCGCCTTCTGGAATGCCCGGCCCATTGTCTTCGACGGTGACGACGGCGTGACCGTCCGCCTGGCCGACGGCGACGGTCACGCGCCCATCGGCTTTGCTGTAGCGGATCGCGTTGTCGATGAGGTTGACCAGCATTTCGCGCAGCATCGTCCCGTCACCCTCGACGATGACGGAGCGGTCCGCCTCCAGACCGAGATCGATGTTGCGCCTGAGCGCCTCTTCGGCATGCGCTTCCAGGATCTCACGGGCCGCCTTGCTGAGGTCCGTCGCATCGCTGCGCGGGCGGCGGCTGCCGGGTTCGGCCCGTGACAAGGTGAGAAGCTGGCTGGCGAGGCGCGAAATCTGCCGGGTGCTGGTGCGCAGCGCAGCAAGCGCCTCGTCGCGGCGGGCGGCATCGTCTTCGCGGGATGCCACGCTTGCCTGCGTCGAAATCAGCGCCAGCGGCGTCCTCAATTGATGCGCCGCGTTCGATACGAACCGCCGCTGCGCGGCCATCTGGTTCTGGACGCGCTCCATGTAATCGTTCAGCGCATGAACGAGCGGGCGCAGCTCACTCTGGACCATCTCCGGCGGCAGCGGATCGAGACGGTTGCGCCCGCGCCGGCGCACGGCGTCCCGCAGCCTCAGAGCAGGCGCGAGGCCGCGCTGGAGTCCGAGGATGGTCACCAGGCTTGCAAGGAAGACGAGCACGAACTGCTTCGAAAAATCCGAAAGCCACAACTGCCTTCGCATCGCATATTGGCTGTTATGCGTCACGGCGACGGTCACGGAGATCGTGCCGTCATTGGGAAGACCGACGACCGGATGATCGAGCATCAGGACGCGCACATCGGCGCCGTGGAAGGCGCGATCCTCACCGACGCGCTGGACGGCCGGCAGCGGCAGATCGGGAAAGCCGCTCACCAGATTGCCCCAGACGGTGATGACCTTGTAAAAGACCCGGTCGCCGAAGCCGGTATCGAACATCTCGAGCGCGGCCGGCGGCACATCCACCTGAACATTGCCGCCCTCATCGACGCGCACCGCCTCGGCGATGACTCGGGCCGAGGCAAGCAGCGTTCGATCCGTCACCAGCTTTGCCGTCGCGTCGGCCGACCAGAAGCTGTCGTAGAGATTGAAGGCGATCGCGCCGAAGAGCGTCAGCAGCACCCAGCAGAGCAGTTGTACTCTCAGGCTCTGGCTGAGCCGCGCGATCGTTCCCCCAGCCTTGGTCACGATGCTATTGGACATGTCTGAGGAGATAGCCGAGCCCGCGCAGCGTCGCGATCTGAACCGAACTGTTTTCGAGCTTCTTGCGCAGCCTGTGGACGTAGATTTCGATGGCGCTCGGATCGGCCTCGTCGTCGAAACCGAAGACGCTTTCGGAGAGGGCGGCTTTCGAGACCGTGGTGCCGAGCTT
Source organism: Rhizobium sp. BR 249 (assembly GCF_047445895.1). NCBI lineage: Bacteria > Pseudomonadati > Pseudomonadota > Alphaproteobacteria > Hyphomicrobiales > Rhizobiaceae > Rhizobium > Rhizobium sp. BR 249. The sequence goes on from NZ_JARWKX010000006.1 coordinate 171,606, forward strand.
CATGACGAGCTGTTCGAGAACGGCATATTCCCGCGGCGTCAGCTGCAGCGGCTCGCCTTCGACGAAGAACTGCCGCGTGCCGCCGGAAAAGCGCAGGTTCCCGACTGTGATCTCCGAGGATGCCCGATCCTGGCCGCGGCGGACGACCGCGCGGATTCTCGCTTCGAGTTCGGCGATTTCGAAGGGCTTGGCGAGATAGTCATCGGCGCCGCTGTCGAGCCCGGCCACACGGCCGTCGAGGCTCGCATTGGCGGTCAGGATGATGACCGGCAGCTTGTTTCCCGATTGCCTCAGCCGCTTCAAAAGCGTCAGCCCGTCAAGCTTGGGCAGCGAAAGGTCGAGGATCATCGCCGAATATTCCGCCACCTTGAGCAGATGTTCGGCATCCTCGCCGTCATAGGCAAGGTCGATAGTGTACTGCGCCTGCCGCAGGGCTTTGCCCAGCCAGGCCGCCAGATCCTTGTTGTCCTCCACCACAAGCAGTCTCATCCATCCCCCTTAGCACGTGCGGAGGGTTCGGCGGAAGCGTATCCATGGAGTTGCATCTCGCCCATTGCTGCCGGCCGATGCTGCCTTAAACAGGCATTGGCGCGAATTGTCCGCTATTTGTCCGGCACATGCATTTTCCTCTGTCTTCATGTCGTCGAATATGGCTTCATGATCAACCGCCATGGAGCAGAAAATGTCCGGCCATGAAACCATTCTTCTCGTCATAGACGCCCAGGAGTCCTTCCGGCAGCGCGATTATTGGCATGAAGACCTCGCCTCCGCCTATATCGAACGCCAGCAGGCTCTGATCGACGGCGCCGAGGCTCGCGGGATACCCGTCGTCCAGATCTTCCATGTCGATGGAGGCGGGCCGTTCTCGGAGGCCTCCGGCTTCGTCAAAACCCTCGCCCCGCTCAGGATCGCACCTGAAGCGATCTTCAAGAAGAGCCGCCACAGCGCGCTCGTCGGCTCCGGGCTCGACGTATGGCTGACCGAAAATGGCGTTCGCCGTATCATCGTCTCCGGCATCCGCACCGAACAGTGCTGCGAGACCACGACGCGCCACGCCTCCGATCTCGGCTATCAGGTCGACTATGCCGGTGAAGCGACCCTGACCTTCCCGATGACCGACGCGGCAGGCCGCACCTGGAGCGCCGGAGAAATCCGGGGCCGGACGGAACTGGTCCTGTCCGGCCGTTTTGCCCGGGTCGCCACTGTCGAACAGGCGCTGGCCGGGCGCGCAGAGCAACTCGCGGCATGACTGATACAGCGCAGCCCTTCGATATTCCCGTCTACGTCGTCGTGCCGCCGCGCGTGCTGCTGCTCGATGTCGCCGGCCCGATCGAAGTGCTGCGCAAGGCAAACCTCGAACAGACGGCGGTCCGCTTCGGCGTCACCTATATCGGTCCGTCGGCAACGGCCGGCAGCTCGATCGGCCTTGCCGTGACGGGTGTCGCCGCCTTGCCGGAGCGTTTGCCCGATCAGGCGCTTGTCGTCATCGCCGGCAGCGCCGACGCGCCGATCGAGAACAATCGTCCGTGGGACGAAGAGGAGCGCGTCGACCAGGCCGCGATCGTCGCTTGGCTGAAGCGGGCCATTCGTCCCGGGGTTCGGCTGGCCTCGATCTGCTCGGGAGCTTTGCTCGCCGCAGAGGCCGGAATGCTCGACGGCCGCGAATGCACCACCCATCACGGCTGCATGGAGGACCTGGCGCGGCTTGCGCCCACCGCGCGCATCCGGGACAACCGGCTTTATGTCGAGGATGGAGAACGCCTGACGAGCGCCGGCATCACCGCCGGCATAGACCTCATGCTGCACATCGTTGCCGAAGCGGCGGGACATGCCTGCGCGCTTGCGGTGGCGCGCTATCTCGTCGTCTATCTCAGGCGCGGTGGCTCGGACCCGCAGCTTTCGCCCTGGCTCGAAGGCCGCAACCATATCCACCCGGCCATCCATCGCGCCCAGGATGCCGTCGCCGCCGATCCCTCCCGCGACTGGTCGGTCGCCTCGCTCGCGCGCCTCAGCGGCGCCAGCCCGCGAAACCTCTCGCGGCTGTTCAACGAACATACCGGCATGAGCGTCACGGATTTCGTCAACCGCATGCGCGTGGCGCTCGCCCGCGAGATGCTCGCCGGCTCGAGGCTGGATATGGAAGCCGTGGCGATGCGCGCCGGTTTCGGCTCGGCCAGGCAGTTGCGCCGCGCCTGGAACCGCCTGCATGACAGCCCGCCGAGCGCGGCGCGGCCCAAGCTGGCCATCGGTTCATAAAGGAAGAGGAAGGGCGGCGTGCCCGGCCTCGTCTTCGACAGCGACGGCGGCAGCCACTTCCGTCCCCCAGATTTCGATCTGCGTCAGCGCCGGAAAGGGCGAACTGTCCTCGGCCTTCACAAGGCCGTGCAGTTCCACCCATTCGATGATGCACGGATCTATCGCAAAGCTCTGCGCGGCGCCCGATTTCACCAGCGGGAATGAAAAACTCCTGCCATTTGAGAAGGTGAGACTTGCCTTTTCCCACCAGGAATCATGCGGGAAATCCGCCCTGATGTAGATGACGATCTCATCGATCCGCACCGGCCGGCCGAACTCCACCGTCAGCGCGGCTTGAGGATCGCGATTGATGCCCCAGCTCGTATAGGGCCAGAAACCGTGATTGTCGTTGGCCTTTTCGCCGTCGATGGCGTTGCGCGCGGCGAAGGCGGCCTCGCCGCGGGTTTCCACATTGGCATATGCATGTGGAAAAAGCGTGCGGTTGGCGTGATCGTCCCAGGGGTTCAGGGCGAGATTGCGCCTTTGAGCGATCTCGTCGGGCCGCGCGCGTCTTGCTGAAAGCCGGTGGATCTCGCCCTTGAAGGCGTTCGGCGAGTAAGACTTGCGCTTGTCGCCGAAGGGCACGGCAAGCGAATAGGCGCCTTCCCTCATGTAAACCAGGGCGGGATGGACCGCACTGTCCAGCGCGAGGAAGACATGCCCCGGCTCGGGAGCCTCGACGATGACGCAGTCGCCCTCGCCATAGCTCTGGCGATAGACCAGAAACGTCTCGTCCTGACCTGTCGAGCTTGCCAGCACGAAGCCATCGGCATCCACGATCTTCAGCGTCAATTCCATGCTCGCCCTCCTCAGACGATCCGCAGTCTCAGGCGCTTGCCGGCAAACGGCAGGCGCAGACGGAAGAGTTTTTCGGGCCAGGCCGATCTCAGCCTGAGATCATCCACCTCGATCTCGTCGATTTCGATCGTACCGGCGCCCTCGACGAAAATGCTGCCGAGATCGGCAAGATCGATTTTCTCGGGGGTGACGGTCGGCGCGAGGCACATCATCAGCGACAGGACCGCCGGCTTATCTCCGTCATGAGCGTCGACGATCTCGACATGTCGGCCCCGCATCAGGGAAACGGTGCGCCGATAGCTGCGCAGATCCGCTTCCGGGGGATAGGCGCCTGATATGTCGAGCGATATGCGCGCACGATCATCGCCGAATTCGACCTCGACATCCCTAGCGCCGAAAGCTTCGCCGGCGGACTGCATGGCGCCTTCGAAAGTCGGCAGGTTGTGATAGGCCGATTGCATCGTCCATATTTCGTAGCGGCGCGGCGAGAAGGTCTTGGCGGTATAGGTCTCGACGCCGACATCGATCAGGAATGGGCGTCCGTTCTTGTAGAGCGTGACGCTGCCGACATCATTGTGATTATGGCCTTCGCCATTGTTGCCGCCCTTGACCGCGAGCGAAAACGCTCCGTCGCGGGCGACGAAGAGGCCGATGCCGGGATAGAAGATATCGCGCGGGGGGTCCGGACGCGGCTCGGCTGCGGGCAGCGTTCCCACCAGCAATTCCTGCACGCGATACCAGAGGTTCCATTCCCCGGGCAGGTGCGGATTATCCGCCGTGGCCCTGTCGGCTGCGGCGAAATCCGTCAGCATCTCGGAACCAACAGCCTTTCCGAACAGATATTCCCGCGCGCTGCAGGGCTCGACGACGGCGGAGGAATCCGCGAAGTTGAAACAATAACGGCCGGCCACATGCATGTTGGCGATATATTCGGCCATGTTGCGGATCTTCGGCTGCCGCCAGATCTTGTCGAACAGGCCGGGTGCCGCGCTATCGAGAACAGTCAGCGCGCCGTGGAGGCAGAGCGCGGCATGGCGGTAATAGAGCACGCCCTCCTCGCAGGCGCCGTCCTCGGCATAATCCTTCAGGAAGGCATCGAGACTGCCAAGCGCCTTTTCGACGACGGCGCGGCGCGTCGGTTGATCGGTGTTCAGCGAGAAGGCGGTCAGCAGGACGTTCTGGCTGATCCAGGCCGTCCAATTGTTCATCCGCTCGTCGCCGCGGCCCATCCACCAGAAATGCCGGCCGAGATAGGGCGTCAGGATGCGGATTTCGATCTCGCGTTTCACACGCGCCGCAATCTCCGGGCTGATGCCGTCGAGCTCATCGCCCAGCAAGGCGACGATCGTTGCAAGCAGGGCCGCGGTTTCAGCGGCGAAGAGATCGACGACCGGCTGCGAATTGTCAGGCAACGGCAGGCGCGGGCCGCCGCGTTCATAGGCATTATGCGCCGGCAGCTGCCAGCCGCTCTCCTCCGTTATCAGGAAGATGCCGTCGACGATGCCAGGCAGGAACCGGCCGCCGCCTTCGACGAGTTCGCCGAGCACCAGATCGTTGAGCATCCGCCGCCGCGTGAAATAGAGCTCCTCGAAGCGCGAGCGGTTGCCCGTCTCCGTGTATTCCCGGTAATCGGAGGCCGTGATGAGAGGCCAGCTGCGCGCAAGCGTGGTTTCGGCATCGCGAAGGACGGCATCCCGCATGGTCTGCGGCACGGCGTTCCAGATGGCGCGATCCGCAGCGATCGCGCCGGGAGTGAAATCGCCCAAACTGTCCGGCAATTCCCCTGAAATCTCGCTGAACATGTCCCTCCCCGCATTCGAATAGCCTCGACGCGCAACCGGTCTTCATGCTCACCTATCATATGTTTCCGGCGCCCGCCATAAAATTTGTATGATCTATTCAGAACTTGTTTGACCAATACCGGATATGTGCTATGTCGATGGCAGGAGGAAGAACTGGCGGCATTCGGCCGCCCGGATGTTCCGGATCGAGGATTCGGAAATCTCCGCGAGCCGTCAGCTGCAGAATGTCCGCCCAGGAGGAAGCATCGGTGTCCATATCGAATTCGGCCATCGCAACGGATGGCGTTCCGGCAACGCCCCGCCGGAAGGTCGCCGTCCTGTCCAAGCGCCAGCGCAAGCTGCGCAATGCGCTCGTCGCCTATTCCTTCATCGCGCCGAATTTCCTCGGTTTCGCCGTGTTCACGCTCGGCCCGATCCTCTTCGCCTTCGCGCTCGCCTTCATGCATTGGGACGGCTCGAATGCGATCACATTCGCAGGCCTCGACAATTTCTGGCGTCTCTTCGAGGACAAGGCCTTCATCGCCGCCTTCTGGAATACGGTGATCTATACGGTCGCCTCGGTGCCGGCGACGCTGCTCTGCGCGCTCGGCCTCGCCGTTCTCCTCAACCAGAAGATCGTGGGGCGGAATTTCTTCCGCACTGCGATGTTCTTCCCCTATGTCGCCTCGCTGGTCGCCGTCGCGGTCGTCTGGAACATGATCTTCAATCCCGAGATGGGACCGGTGAACATGATCCTCTACACGCTCGGCCTCGATCCGAAGAACATGCCGGGATGGGCGGCCGACCGCCATTGGGCGATGGTCACGGTGATCCTCTTCGGCATCTGGAAGAACATGGGCTATTACATGGTCATCTATCTGGCCGGCCTGCAGGGCATCAACGCCGAGCTTTATGAGGCCGCCGATCTCGACGGCGCCAATTCCTGGCAAAAGTTCATCCACGTCACCGTGCCGCAGCTCGGGCCGACGACCTTCTTCGTCACCGTCATGCTGACGATCCAGTCCTTCAAGGTGTTCGACCAGATCTTCATGATCACCCAGGGCGGCCCCGGCACCTCGACGCTCGTCCTCGTCTATCACATCTACAACGAGGCCTTCATCTCCTGGGATCTCGGCTATTCCAGCATGGTGTCGCTGGTGCTGTTCTTCCTCGTGCTCGCCGTCACGGTCTTCCAGTTCCGGCGCCAGCGGGAGGACGAGGCATGAGGATCGCGGGACGCAAGATCACCCTCAAGACGGTCCTTCTCTACGCCATCGTGATCACGGTGACGCTGGTCATGCTGATGCCCTTCGCCTGGATGCTCTCGGCCTCCCTGAAGCTCAGCCGCGACGTCTTCGCCTTCCCGATCGAGTGGATACCCTCGCAGCCTCAATGGCAGAACTATGTGGATATCTGGACGAAGATCCCGCTCGCCCTTTTCATCTACAACACTTCGAAGCTGACGATCATCGTCACACTGCTGCAATTGCTTACCTCCAGCTTCGCGGCCTACGCCTTCGCCAAGCTGAATTTCCCCTACAAGAACACGCTGTTCCTCGGCTATATCGCCACCATCGCCATGCCCTGGCAGGTCTATATGGTGCCGCAATTCCTGCTGATGCGCGAATTCGGCCTCAACAACACGCATCTGGCGCTGATCTGCCTGCAGGCCTTCACCGCCTTCGGCGTCTTTCTGATGCGGCAGTTCTATATGTCGATCCCGACCGAGCTCTGCGAGGCGGCGCGCATCGACGGCATGAACGAGTACCAGATCTGGGCGCGCATCATGCTGCCGCTGTCGAAGCCCGCGCTCTCGACGCTGACGATCTTCACCTTCGTCACCACCTGGAACGATTTCCTCGGGCCGATGATCTATCTCACCAAGACGGAGCTCAAGACCGTCCAGATTGGTCTGCGCATGTTCATCTCGCAATATTCGGCCGAATACGGGCTGATCATGGCGGCCTCCGTCGTCGCCCTCATCCCGGTTCTCGTCGTCTTCCTCTCTCTCCAGCGCTTCTTCGTCGAAGGCATCGCCTCGACGGGACTGAAGGGTTAAATCCATGAACGCCGTTTCCTCTGTCGCCCCACAGCCGATCACCGACGAAGAGGTCAAAGCTGCGCTCGATCTCGCCGTCGCGCAGATCCGCCGCAACCTTCCCGAATTCACCTACGCCTCGCAGAATCATTCGAGTGTCGGAAACTTCTTTCCCGCCGTAGCGAACACCCAATGGACGGCCGGCTTTTGGCCGGGCGAACTGTGGCTCGCCTTCGAGCATAGCGGCGACCCGGTCTTCCGCCATGCCGCGCAAATCCAGGTCCAGTCCTTCCTGCACCGGATCGAAAATCGTATCGAGACCGACCACCACGACATGGGCTTTCTCTATTCGCCCTCCTGCATCGCCGCCTGGAAGCTCGTCGGAGACGAAGACGGACGCAAGGCTGCGATCCTTGCGGCCGACCAGTTGATCGAGCGCTTCCAGCCGATCGGCCAGTTCATCCAGGCCTGGGGCCACAAGGGCAAAGCGGAGGAATACCGCTACATCATCGACTGCCTCTTGAACCTGCCGCTTCTCTATTGGGCAAGCCGCGAGACCGGCGACCCGAAATATCGCGAGATCGCGCTCATTCACGCCCGCACCACGCTCGCCAATTCGGTCCGCCCTGACGATTCCACCTATCACACCTTCTACATGGACCCGCTCACCGGAGCGCCGGTGCGTGGCGCCACCAAGCAGGGCTACCGGGACGACAGCGCCTGGGCGCGCGGCCAGGCCTGGGGCATTGCGGGCATGGCGGTCTCCTATCGCTATGAGCGGATCAATGAATATCAAGAAACCTTCGACCGGCTGCTCGCCTTCTATCTCAATCGGCTGCCGGCCGACATGGTGCCCTATTGGGATCTCGTCTTTTCCGATGGCGACGGCGAGCCGCGCGACAGCTCTTCGGCGTCGATCACCGCCTGCGGCCTGCTTGAAATGGCCGACCTCGTCGAGGCGCAAGCCGCCGAACGCTATCGCACACTGGCGCGGCGGATGATGAAGAGCCTCGCCGACCACTATGCGGTTAAGGACCCCACCGTTTCCAACGGCCTAGTGCTGCACGCCACCTATTCGAAAAAGTCGCCCTTCAACACCTGCCGCGGCGAGGGCGTCGATGAATGCGTCTCCTGGGGAGATTATTATTACATGGAAGCTTTGACGCGCCTTTCGCGCCGCTGGTCTTCCTATTGGTGACGTCAGGAGAACCCGATGGCCAGCATTTCGCTTAAAGAGCTGAACAAATCCTACGGCGCGCTCACCGTCGTCCACGATATCGATCTGGAAATCGCCGATAAGGAATTCATCATCCTGGTCGGTCCTTCCGGCTGCGGCAAATCGACGACGCTCAGGATGATCGCCGGCCTCGAGGAGATTTCGGGCGGCGAGCTCCGGATCGGCGGCGACGTGATGAACGACGTCCCCTCCAAGGACCGGGATATCGCCATGGTCTTCCAGAACTATGCGCTCTACCCGCATATGACCGTCTACAAGAACATGGCCTTCGGCCTGCAACTCCGAAAGGTATCGCGCGATTTCATCGATGCCCAGGTACAGGACGCTGCGAAAATCCTAGACATCACCCATCTTCTGAACCGCAAGCCGAAGGCGCTTTCGGGCGGGCAGCGCCAGCGCGTGGCGCTCGGCCGCGCCATGGTGCGCAATCCGGCCGTCTTCCTGCTCGACGAGCCGCTTTCCAACCTCGACGCCAAGCTGCGCGGCACGATGCGCAGCGAAATCACCAAGCTGCACAAGCGCCTCAACGCCACCTTCATCTACGTCACCCATGACCAGGTGGAGGCCATGACCATGGCCGACCGCATCGTCGTCATGAAGGACGGGCACATCCAGCAGGTCGATACGCCGCAGAACCTCTACGACCGTCCCGTCAACATGTTCGTCGCCGGCTTCATCGGCGCGCCGCAAATGAACATGCTGCCCTCGACCATCCTTCGCCGAGGCGACGGCTACGTCGCGGTCTTCGACGGCCGGGAACTGCCGCTGCCAGCCCATTTCGACAAGGGCAGGATCGCGCCCTATGAGGGCCGCGACGTGGTGCTCGGCATCCGTCCGGAGAATTTCCACGAACTGCCGCCGGCCGATATTCCAGCCGAGAATCTGGCGCCACTCAAGGCGGTGGTGGAGCTAGCCGAACCCATGGGCTCTGAAGTGCACCTGAACATGGTGGCGGGTGGGCGCAACCTCATCGCCCGTGTCTCGCCGCGCTTCCGGCCTGGCATCGGCGAAGAGGCGACGCTCGTCGCCGACATGAGCAATGCGCAGCTGTTCGACAAGGAAACGGAACGCTCGATTCTTTACTGAGGCGCCTGCGGGAGACGGCCATGCAGTGGTTGCGGGACATGTGGACGAAGGAGGGGCCGGGCATTCCGAAGGATGCGCCTGCAAAGACCGGCCTTGCGCTCTTCGCCGACATCCTCGCCCGCGAATGGTGGGAGATGGTCAAGCTGAACATCCTGTTCCTGCTGGCCTCGCTCCTCGTGGTGACGCTGCCAGCAGCACTCGCCGCCATGGCCCGCGTCTGCGTAGCCTTCGCGGAGGATCGCAATACCTATCTGCTCAGGGACTTCACCGAAGCATTCCGGCGATACTTCCTGCGCGCCACCGCCTGGGGCCTCGCCTTGGCAGGCGCGCTTGCAATCGGCGTCCATGCGATCGTCACCTATGCCGCCGGCGCGCGTGATAATCTGATGCTGGCTGCACCGCTCGCGATCGCCCTCGTCGCGACCGCCTTCCTCGCCGTCACCGCCTGCCATCTCATCGTGCTGATGGTGATGCGCGATCTGCCGGCGCTGCGGCTGCTGCGCCTCGCCGCGCTCGCCTCCGTCGTCCGTCCGCTTCCGGCGCTTACAGCACTCGCCTTCAATGCCGCCCTGTGGCTCGCGCATATCCTCTTCTATCCGGTTTCCGTCTTCATGCCGGCAACCTTCAATTTTTCACTCGGAATGTTCGCCGTCGCATTCGGCGTCCATCGGACGGCGGTGATGGTTCTGGACTTGCCCCCGCACCGTAAACCGCATGCACCAAACGCTTCATAAAACAACTGATCCAGAGACGATCCAGGGAAGGAGAACAGGAATGTATATGGATAAATTCGGGAGGACGATGAAACTCGCCGTGGCGGGTTTCACCTTGGCCGCAACGACGGCAGGTGCTGCACTTGCCGAGGACGCCGTAACGCTCAAATGGGCTTTGTGGGACTGGGACAAGACAGCCTATTACAAGCCGCTGATCGAGGCCTATCAGGCCAAGCATCCCAACGTGAAGTTCGAGCCGATGGATCTCGGCTCGCAGGACTATCAGCAGATGATCTCGACGCAGCTGACCGGCGGCTCGAAAGACATCGACATCGTCACCGTCAAGGACGTGCCGGGCTACACCAACCTGGTCCGCGCCGGCAACATCGCCGATCTCAGCGGCTTCGTGAAGGACCAGAAGATCGATCCGGCGCCCTATGGCGGCCTGATCGAAGAACTGACCATCGACGGCAAGATCTATTCGATACCGTTCCGCTCCGACTTCTGGGTCGTCTATTACAACAAGGACATTTTCGACAAAGCCGGCGTGCCCTATCCGACGAACGACATGACCTGGGCGCAGTTCGACGAGACCGCCGAGAAGCTTGCCGGCGGCATGGGCACCAACAAGACCTATGGCGCGCTGCTGCATACCTGGCGCTCCACCGTCCAGCTGCCCGGCATCCTCGACGGAAAACACACGCTGGTCGATGGCGACTACGCCTTCCTGAAGCCCTGGTACGAACGGGCACTCACCCTGCAGAAGGACGGCGCGATCCCCTCCTACGCCTTCCTGAAAACGTCGAACACGCATTATTCGGCGCTCTTCTTCAACGGCACGATCGGTATGCTGCCGATGGGAACCTGGTTCGTCGGCACCCAGATCACCAAGGTGAAGTCGGGTGAATCGAAGAGCAAGAACTGGGGCATCGTGAAGTTCCCGCATCCGGACGGCGTTGCGGCCGGCACGACGGCGGCGCAGATCTCGGGTCTCGCGGTCAACGCCAATTCCGAGCACAAGGAAGCCGCGCTCGATTTCATCAAGTTCGTCACCGGCCCCGAGGGCGCGGCCGTCATCGCCTCGACCGGCACCTTCCCCGCGCTCAAGACCGCTGACGTCAGCGCCAAGATCGCGGCAACGCCCGGCTTCCCCGAGGACGCGGCCAGCAAGGAAGCGCTGATACCCTCGAAAGCCTATCTGGAAATGGCGGTCAACCCGAACGCCGCCAAGATCGAAGTGGTGCTCAACCGGGCGCATGACGCGATCATGACCGACAACACCTCCATCGACGATGGGCTGAAGGAAATGACCGAAGGCGTGAAGGCCATCAAGTAAGCCTCACGCGATATCGACGGCCGCGGGCCAGCATCCGGCCCGCGGCCGATCCTGTTTTTAAGTATCGAGCTGACGATGATTTATGATCCCGCCAGGGCCAACCCGCTTTTCGGCAACCCCCTGAAGACCCGTGACGACCTCGCAAAGGCCGTCAACGATCTCTTCGGGCCGCTCCTGCCCTACTTTTCCGAAGGCGGCGCCCGTGTGCGCCTGGGTGCAGCCGGCGCGATCTTCGACCGGGCGGCGGCTGACCTGGAAGGGTTTGCCCGGCCGCTCTGGGGCATCGTTGCCCTTGCTGCCGGCGGCGGACATTTTCCGCATTGGGATCTCTATCGGCGCGGTCTCGCGAACGGGACCAACCCCGCACATCCCGAATATTGGGGTGATCTCGCCGACCGCAACCAGCGGCTGGTCGAGCTCGCAGCCGTCGGCTTCGCGCTGGCGCTCGTGCCCGAACACATCTGGGAACCGCTTGACGACAGTCAGAAGAAAACGGTCGCCGCCTATCTGCTTGCAGCGCGCGAACTGGAATTCATCGACAACAACTGGAAATTCTTCCGCGTCCTCATCGATCTCGGGCTGGAGCGCGTCGGCGTGGCGTTCGACCACGGCAAAACCGTCGCCTATCTCGACGAGTTGGAAGCCTTCGACCTCGGCGACGGCTGGTATCGCGACGGGCCGGTCAGGCGGGTCGACCACTACATTCCCTTCGCCATGCATTTCTACGGCCTGATCTACACCGTGCTGGCGCGGGGCGACGAAGCCCGCAAGAAGCGCTTCCGCGATCGCGCCGAAATCTTCGCCGGGGATATCCGCCACTGGTTCGGCCCCGATGGCGCAGCCCTCGCCTTCGGCCGCAGCCAGGCCTATCGCTTCGCGGCCGGCGGCTTCTGGGGCGCCCTCGCCTTTGCCGGCGTCGAGGCGCTGCCCTGGGCTGAGATCAAGGGCTATTACATGCGCCATATCCGCTGGTGGTCGGCCATGCCCATTGCCGATCGCGACGGCGTGCTCTCCGTCGGCTACGGCTATCCGAACCTGTTGATGAGCGAGAGCTACAATTCGCCCGGCTCGCCCTATTGGGCGCTGAAATTCTTCCTGCCGCTCGCCCTTGCCGCCGATCATCCGTTCTGGACCGCTGCGGAGGCACCACAGCCTGTTTTCCCCGAGCCTATTGCGCTGAAGCAAGCCGGAATGGTCGCCATGCACACGCGCGGAAACGTCGTCGTGCTCTCCTCCGGCCAGCAGCACGACAAGATGCGCGGCGCCAACGAGAAATATTCGAAATTCGTCTATTCCACCCGCTACGCCTTCAACATCGAAGCCGACGACCGGAATTTTGCCGCCGCAAGCTTCGACGGCATGCTCGGCCTCTCCGATGACGGCGTGCATTTCCGCATGCGGGAAACCCTCGAAGAGGCGCTGATCGCAGGCGACCGGCTCTATTCCCGCTGGCGCCCCTGGAACGACGTCACCATCGAAACCTGGCTGCTTCCCGCCAACCCCTGGCACATCCGCATCCACCGCATCGCGACGCCGCGTGCACTCAGCACCATCGAGGGCGGCTTTGCGATCGAACGCGCCGATTTCAACGCCGACCGCTCCGAGCAGGCGGAAGGCCGTGCCGTCTGGCACGGTCAGACCGACATCAGCGCCATCGTCGACCTCTCGCCTCATCCGAGAACCGGCCACGCGATGAGCCCGATCCCCAACACCAACCTCATCCACGCCAAGACCCTGCTGCCGCAACTGCGCGGCGACATCGCCCCGGGAACAACCGTGCTGGTCACCGCGGCGATGGCGCTGCCTGTTCAGGAGAATTGGGCACAGGCGCTGGAGAATCCGCCGGCCTGCCCGGATCTTGGTGAGTTGGAGCGGCACTTCCGTGAGAACGGCGTGCGGGTGCCGGCATTCGCTTTGCAACTGTAGCCGTCACTCGGCTGGTGGCTCATTGTTGCAGGAAACAATCATTCGCTGCGGACTGTGGCGCGATGGCGTTGTCCACGCACCAGTTCGACAAAACGGCGCTTGACCTCATTAAACAATGCCGGCGGCAGCGGGCCGAGATAACCGCTCTCATCCTCAACAGGACGAATGTCCGGCCCCGGCCACACAAAGCGGTTGCTCTCGGTCAAAACGATCCAGGATCGCTCGTCATCCAGATCGAGACGTCGTTTGGTGGCAGCCGGGATTTCGACCGCATCGCCTGGATCAGGTGGCGGCGAATGGGTCACCGGCAAAACTCGGACGATCGGCGTTTTGTCGTCCAGCATGGCGACGAGCGCCAACACCAAGACCGGGCGGTCCTTGTCGCCCTCCTCCCGGCCTTCGAGATGCTGCCGATGCCAGAGGTAGGAATAGCGGAGCAGCCAGCCGACTTTCGGTTCAGTCGGCAGCATGCTTGTCTTTCAACAGCTCCGAATCGAGATGATCAAGCCCCGGCTCCATCTGCGACGATTCAACCGCCGCAAGCTCCTCATCGCTAAGGGTCGTCGTCAGGTCGACACGACGATCGCGTTTTGTGAGGCGGATATAATCCTCATAGGCTATCAAGACCGTTCGCGGTCGGCCATTCTTGGTAATGATCACCGGTTCGCGAACGGCAGCGTCCTGATATGTTCCAAAGTTCTTGGACACGGCTGCGGCCGTTACAGTGGATGTCATTTGAGATCTCCGATTTTCCGTAAAATACGGGATTTCCGGATTTCCTACAAGTCAAAAACCTCTATTATGTCCGCAGGAAGCCGTGGGGAGAGGTCGCCTACAACCTAACGGCCAGCAGCAACGCGCAGTTCATCCGACATCTCCGCCCCGATCGGAAGCCTGAGCGTAAACGTCGTGCCGTTCCCGCGGCTGCTCGTCACCTCGATTGTTCCGCCGTGAAGCTCGATGATCTGTTTGACGAGATTGAGGCCGATGCCGGTGCCGGCGATGCCTGTGGAGCTTCTGGCGCGGAAATAGCGCTGGAACATCTTCGGAAGGTCGTCGGCATCGATGCCGATGCCTTCGTCGCGCACCTTGATGCAGACGCTATCCCCTTCCTGCCAGCCGGTGACGTGGACGTTCGGAGCGTCCGGCGCGTATTTCACGGCATTCGAGAAGAGGTTGCTGAAGACCTGGTCGAGAGCGGGTTGATCGCCGAAGATGGTCGGGGGAAGCCTATCCAGTTCGAGCAGGAAACGGTGGGAGCGCCGGATGCTTTCCTGGCGGGCGCTGCAGGTTTCGATGATCTCGGTAATCGAGCAGGGCTTATGGACGATGGCGATCCGGCCGTGATCCAGCCGGCCCGCGGCAAGAATGCTTTCCATCAGTTCGAGCATACGGGACACAGAACTGCGGATCTGCTCCGCCTTTTCGGCGAGGAATTCCGGCGTCGCCGCCTCCTTGCGGCGGATGAGCCGCTGCGCCGCGCCGTCGATCACCGCGAGCGGAGTGCGGAATTCATGAGATGCCATCGAGACGAACTGGCGCTGCAATTCGTTGATCTGCTTTTCCTGTTCGAGCATCCGTTCGAGTTCTTCGGTCTGCCGCGCCAGTTCGACGGTGCGCGAGCGCACCATCTCTTCCAGCGTGTCGCGGTGGTGCAGCAGCGCCTTTTCGGCGCGCTTGGCTTCGGTGACGTCGACGACGGCCATCAGCGATGCCGCACTGCCCTTGTAGTTCAGGCAGGTGGAATAGACCGTGACGTCGATGGCCGCGCCGTCTCCCTTGAGATGCCGGGAAGCGCTGGTCGAGGCAACCTGATCCTCCGCATCGAAGACGGCTTTCGGCTGGGCCACGTTCTCCGGCACCTGGATGTCGAGCAGCGTCATGGTCAGGAATTGGTCCAGGCTATAGCCGTAATGGTCAATGGCGGCCTGGTTGACGTGGAGAAATTTCAGCGTTTCCCGATCATAGACCCACATCGGCATCGGGTTGCCTTCGAACAGCAGCCTGAACGAGGCCTCCTGCATCTTGAGATCGGTGATATCGACGCGGATACCGACGCTGCCGCCATCGGAAATGCGCCGTTCTTCGATCCGTATCCATCGGTTTCCGGGCAGGCGCTGCTCGTGCTTGCTGCTGGGCCGGGTATGATATGCCAGCCGCTCGGCGAGCCATTCCTCCTCGCGTCCGATCGCTTCCGGATATTGGCCGCATTCGATACCCGCGCGCAGACGATCCTCGAAACGCATTCCTTTCAGAAGCTTGTCGCCGCTTTCCTCATAAAGCTGTTCATATCGGCGGTTCCACAGGACGAAGCGGTCCTCGGCGTCGAACAGGACGAGCCCTTCCGGAACGACCTCGAAAGCGGCGAGAAGCCGGGCATGCGCGGCGCGCGCTTCCTGTTCGGCGTGCTCTGCCTGAAGATGCGCCTTGGCAAGGGCTTTCTCGGCGAGCCAGGCCTGGGTGATATCCTCGTGGGTCGATACCCAGCCGCCGTCGCGCGTGCGCTGGTGATAACCGCGGATGATCTGGCCCGACTTGAGTTCCTTGACCCAATCCTGGGGCGTATCGCCCGTATTGGTCGCCTCGGCCCAGACGAGATATTCGGAGGTCGACGTGAAGGGAACGGCGCCTACTTCGTGGCGCAGGTTCAGGATGTCCTCGAGCGATTGCCCCGGATGGATGACGGAGGGATCGAGGCCGTAGACTTCCGCGTAACGGCTGTTGGAAAGCAGCAGCCGGCCGCCCTCATCGAACAGACATACGCCCTGCCCCATGCTGGCAAGCGCCGTATCGAGCTGTTCATTCCGTCCCTGCAGCCGCGCGTGAACCGCGCCGAGCGCGATATGTCTCTTGATGCGGGCGACGAGCTCCGTGGCGGAGACGAGGCTGGAAACACAATCCACCGCCCCGGCGGCAAGCCCTGCAACCGTGCTTTCCTCATCCTGCGGCGAGACGAGGATGATCACCGGAATATCGCGGGTGCCAACGTCTTCCTTGAGACGGCGGCAGTCTTCCAGACCGCGCCCCTCCGGCGATGCGGCGTCCAGCACGATCAGCTCCGGCAGGGGGCGACTGCCTGCACGCCGGTGAAATTCATTCCGGTCGTGGTGAACATCGATCACGATACCCTGTTGCGCAAGGCGATCGCCGATGCCGGGCAGGCTCGACAAAGTGCCGCCCATTGCAATGATCGTGTGCAGCTCGTCGGACAAGACCATCCCCCAGTTTGTTCATGTGAACGCGACTATAGGTCGTGCCGGTTAACATGCGCCTCACCTGAGGTCGGCATCACATCGTTTCCGCGTTCTATGGTTGAAAAATAGTTTGCTCGCAGATCGATTTGCAACAACCGCGGCAGAAACAACGGCGGAGGAGCCTATCCACCGCTCTCTATCTCCCGCAGGAGATCCAGCCCGCGCTGGTATTTTTCCGGGTTTTTGCCGGCTAGCTCGGCTTGATGAAGATTGTCTTCGAGGTCTGCCCGCTTGATGGGCAAAGCGAGCGGGTTTGC
Source organism: Rhizobium sp. BR 249 (assembly GCF_047445895.1). Lineage (NCBI taxonomy): Bacteria > Pseudomonadati > Pseudomonadota > Alphaproteobacteria > Hyphomicrobiales > Rhizobiaceae > Rhizobium > Rhizobium sp. BR 249. The sequence goes on from NZ_JARWKX010000006.1 coordinate 188,327, forward strand.
CGCCGCGCGCCTGACGAATTCGTCGTTCGGCTCGTCGAGCCGCCGTGTCAGCGCATCCACGGCGGAGATGATCACAGGCGGAAAACCTTCTTCCCGCAGCCTGTCGAGCGTCCAGCCGCTGCCTTTCTCGGCGACGTCATGAAGGTAGGCGACGGTTCGCGCTTCTTCGCCGGAGACGAGAAGGGCAACCCGCTGGCAGTGCTCGAAGAAAGGCCGGCCGGTCTTGTCCGTTTGCCCGTCATGCGCTTCGAGCGCGATCTGGATGGCGTGGTCGAGATGCTGCATTGAAATCACGGCCCCTCGGTCTGCCTGACCTTCCCAAGGGAAGGCTTTTCGCCCGTCGTGATCTCGACATCTGACACTTTTGTCTCGGCAACTCGGGCAGGCGCCGCCCGCGGCGGATCGAAATCGCCGCTCTCACCTGCCCCCTGGAGCAGAGCTGCGTCGTCCCGGTCGTCTTCGTCGATCAGATCCTGCAGCGTCTCATGCTCGTTCTCGCCGGCCAGTTCGTCGCAGGCCTGCTGCCAATGGCGCAGGTCCGCGCCCATGGGACGGCCTTCGGCCTCCCAGATCTCATAGGCGCGCCGGCGGATCTGCTCGTGCTTGTCTATGGCCATGATCTCCTCCAGCTAGGCTGCCATGTCGCGGCAGCTTTCGGCGCAGCGTCGGCAGGCATCGACGCACGCCTGCATGTCGCCCACCCTTTCGCAATCGGCCGCGCATTCCGAGCAGATTTCCGCGCATTCGCGGCAGGTATGTTTGTGGTGATCCGTGCCGATCAGCATGAAGTGCGCTGACGTGCGGCAGATCTCGGCGCAGGCCATCATCAGCCTGAAATGCGCGGGTTCGGTATGCTTGCCGCCGGCTTCGAGACAATGGTTCATCGCCGTCTGGAGACAAATGCTGTAGCAGAGTAGGCAATTGTCGATGCATGCCTGCATTCTCGCGTCGAGCTGATGCATTTTCCATCCTCCTCGTCAGGGCGTGTTGATGGTCGGCAGAAAATCCTCCACCTGCTTGCGGTCGGCCTTCGAAAGCGTCTCCACCCGCTCCTGCCAGAACCGTTCGGCCTCCGGCGGATCCTCCTCCCATTGGCGAACGGTGGTGATGTTGTCGTCGATCTTGGAGCGGCGGCGGCCGCCGAGGCGAAGATACTCCCTCGCAAGTCTCAGGCTTGGAGTTTCGGTGCCGGTATCGCGATCGGCCGCGGACCCTGCGTTGCGTCGCGCATTTTCCAATGCCTTCTTGCGATCGTTCTCGGCCTCCGCCGTATCGGCGGATCGCGCGTCATCAGTGCCGCTCTCGGGCGGCACAATCGAATTGGAAGTCATGCCTAATCCTCCTTCCATCATGCAAAAGCATGTTCACGCCTGACAGCCGACCCGGCGGCATTATGGACAAGGCGTGTAAACCCCGGACCGCCACGGATCACCTTCGATGCTGTGATCCAATAACCGTCCAAGGCAGCGAGAGTTCCGGAAGGAGCGATTGATTTGGAAGGACGGCCGCCCGAGCGGGTGGCCCGGCGCTCAATGAACGGCCATGCTCACCATGCGATAGGGATGCACCGCTTCGAACTGCAATATCATCGCCGTCGCCTCCTGCAAGACGAGTTCGGCATTTTCGGGATCATCGCGGGCAAGCTCGTCGGCATTGACGCGGATCGCTTCGGCCATGTTGGTGGAAAGGGCGGCAAAGTGGCTGTTGCCCTCCACCAGCGCCTCGCGGGCCGTATCCTCCAGCGTACGGGCAATATCGACGAAGACTTCTTCGCGTTCCTCGATGCTGAGGTCTTTGATTATATTGGTTCTTTCTTCCATTTCAGCCACTCCGAAAAGACGTGGGACATAACCGAGCTCATCAAGCCTCGATCACCGAAGAGCTGGGGATGCCGAAATCCGAATTCAAGCCTTGGTGCGGCTGGAACTCGCCCGAAATCCGAGCGCGACGACCATCGTCTTTATGTCGAACGCAGGATCCGATTTTCTGTTCCCTCAGGCGTCGGTAATCGTTGACCGAGAGCGCCAATTTTTCGCCACCCTCTTGAAATCGAACAACGTCAAACCAGTTCAATCGCGCAGGCGCGCGCGCGATTTAGCGACCCGCTCGGGCTGATCACCTGGCCTGTCGGGCTGCCTGAAATCCACTGCGAAGATCCGTCAATTAGCTGCCTATGAAGGAGTGAGGACATGGCTGCTAAAGAAGTCAAATTCAGCACCGAAGCCCGTGACAAGATGCTGCGCGGCGTCGACATTCTCGCCGATGCGGTCAAGGTCACGCTCGGCCCGAAGGGCCGTAACGTCGTGATCGACAAGTCCTTCGGCGCTCCGCGCATCACCAAGGACGGCGTCTCGGTCGCCAAGGAAATCGAACTCGAGGACAAGTTCGAAAACATGGGCGCCCAGATGGTCCGCGAAGTCGCTTCGAAGACCAGCGACATCGCCGGCGACGGCACCACGACCGCAACCGTTCTCGCCCAGGCGATCGTCCGCGAAGGCGCCAAGGCCGTTGCAGCCGGCATGAACCCGATGGACCTGAAGCGCGGCATCGATCTTGCCGTCAGCGCCATCGTCGCGGAATTGAAGACCAATGCCCGCAAGATCTCCAACAATTCCGAGATCGCCCAGGTCGCCACGATCTCGGCCAATGGCGATGCGGAAATCGGCCACTATCTGGCAAAGGCCATGGAAAAGGTCGGCAATGACGGCGTCATCACCGTTGAAGAAGCCAAGACCGCCGAAACCGAACTCGAAGTCGTCGAAGGCATGCAGTTCGACCGCGGCTATTTGAGCCCTTATTTCGTCACCAACGCCGACAAGATGCGGACCGAGTTCGAAGATCCCTACATTCTCATCCATGAGAAGAAGCTCTCGAACCTGCAGTCGATGCTCCCGGTTCTCGAAGCCGTGGTTCAATCCAGCAAGCCGCTCCTCATCATCGCCGAGGATGTCGAAGGCGAAGCGCTCGCGACGCTCGTCGTCAACAAGCTGCGCGGCGGCCTCAAGATCGCCGCCGTGAAGGCTCCCGGCTTCGGCGACCGCCGCAAGGCCATGTTGGAAGACATCGCCATCCTGACCGCCGGCACCGTCATCTCCGAAGACCTCGGCATCAAGCTCGAGACCGTCACGCTCGACATGCTCGGCCGGGCAAAGAAGGTCTCGGTCGAGAAGGAGAACACCACCATCGTCGATGGCGCCGGCTCCAAGTCCGACATTTCGGGCCGCATCGCCCAGATCAAGGCCCAGATCGAGGAAACCACTTCCGACTACGACCGCGAGAAGCTGCAGGAACGCCTTGCCAAGCTCGCCGGCGGCGTTGCCGTCATCCGCGTCGGCGGCTCGACTGAAGTCGAGGTGAAGGAGAAGAAGGATCGCGTCGACGACGCGCTTCATGCCACCCGTGCGGCGGTCGAGGAAGGCATTCTGCCGGGCGGCGGCGTGGCGCTGCTGCGCGCCGTCAAGGCGCTTGACGCCGTCAAAGCAGCCAATGACGAGCAGCGCGTCGGTGTCGACATCGTCCGCCGCGCCCTCGAGGCGCCGGCCCGCCAGATCGCCGAAAATGCCGGAGCGGAAGGCTCGGTCATCGTCGGCAAGCTGCGCGAGAAGAGCGAGTTCTCCCATGGCTGGAACGCCCAGACCGGCGAATATGGCGATCTCTATGCGCAGGGCGTGATCGATCCGGCCAAGGTGGTGCGCACCGCGCTACAGGATGCCTCCTCCATCGCCGGCCTTCTCGTCACGACCGAAGCGATGATCGCCGAGCGGCCGAAGAAGGACGCTTCTCCGGCAATGCCTCCGGGCGGCGGGATGGATTTCTAAAGCATGTCGCGCAAAAGTGTGCGGCGGTTTTGCGCTCACGACATCCGCAAACCCAAAACCTAAAGTGCGGCAAGCGAATCTGAAAGATCGCGACGCACTTGAGAGCATCGGCTCGATTATCAGATGGCCAAGGAAGGTGTTCGCGGATGGGCAGCGATGTCAGCGCGGCGGCTGCCCGGGCGCATTTCGCCTGAGAATGGTCATCTCCTCATGCTGAACTTCGTTCTCGTCGTTCAGCACGGCGCGCCACAGCCTGTTGCCGAGGCGGAGCGACACCCGCTTCGTGCCCGCATGTTCGGCCGTGCCGATTTCGACGGAGCTGACGATGGAGCCATGCCGCATGTGGCGGCGAAGATCGGCCTGCGACAGGCCGAACCGCTCCGCGAGTTCGGTTGAATCCAGTATGAAATCCCCGTTCGGGTCGCGTTCGATCAGCATCGGTTCATCCTTCACCATCAGGCCACCGCCGGGATTGGGGCGCTGTCGTTCGGCAGCAGCCGCGCCACGGCGCTCAGGAGATCCGTCTGCGAGATCAGGCCGAGGATTCGGTGGTCCTCGTCGACGACGATGACGGCATGTGTGTGCCCGTCGGTCAGCACGGGCAGCAAAGACAGGGCCGCATCCGCTGGCCTTGCCACTGCCGGCCTCGATATCGCGCCCGCGATGGTCTCGGTGCTCGCCGACAATTCCCGCAAGCCGACGGTGCCGATGAGGCGGCCTTCGGGATCTTTCACCGGCAGCGTGCGTATATTGTGTTTCAGGAGAAGCTGGCGTGCGGCCGCCGGTTCGGCCGCCTCGCCAACGGCGATCACATCTCGCGACATGATATCGGCGCAGCTGATCCTGGCGTTCGACCGGATGGTCGCCTGCAGCTCGACCTGATGCAGCAGCCGGCTGAGGTCGGCGCGATCGATATCGAAGGTTTCGTCAAGCGTTTCGAGAGCCGCATCGATATCCTCTTCGCGGAAGCCCACCCGCACGGCGGACGGCAGGTCGATCGTCTGATGCGTATTCTCGGCGGGCTTCGGGACGACATGCGGATAGTTCCGCCGGGAAAGCTTGTGGAACAGCAGGCCGAGACCGACGAGGATACAGGAATTCAGGGCGACCGGCACGAAGGGAAAGAGAAAACCCCATCCGGCAACGACAGGCCCGCCGAGAACGGCGGTCAGCGCCGCAGCCCCGCCCGGCGGATGCAGGCAGCGCGTGAAGGACATCGCGCCGATGGCGAGCGACACGCCGACGCCGGTCGCGATGATCGGATCACGGATGAAATAGGCGGCGACGATGCCCATCATGGCGGAGATGGTGTTGCCGCCGATGATCGACCATGGCTGCGCCAGCGGGCTTGCCGGCACCGCGAAAAGCAGCACGGCGGAGGCTCCCATCGGCGCCACGATCAGCGGAAGGTGCGGCCCTTGCCCGAAGAAATAGCCGCTGATGACGCCGGTGAGGCCGATCGCCAGCAAAGCGCCGAGGCAGGCGATCAATCGCTCGCGCAAGGTCGCACCCGCCAGGATCGGCGAGAACAGGCGGAAGCGACGGAAGCGGCTCGGTCCCACCTTCGGGGAAACGGGATACTGCATGACAAGACCAATATTGAGCGAGGATGATCGGGCGGCTGAAGGAAAGACGTTCGGGCTAGTTCATCGCCAGCCTGATATCTCTTCCCTTGGTCGCGCTGAGAACTTCGTGGAAGGCATTGAACGCGCTGGGGCGGTCATTCCTACGCGAGACGAGCAGCGTTTCCACAGGCCCCAGCGGGTGGGTCTGGAGCGACGTCGGCCAGTGCATCAGGTCGAGAACCGATTTCGGCATGACGCCGGCCGTGTTGCCGGCCGCAACGCTTGCCAGGATCGCATGGTAGGAGCCGAGCTCGCTGGTCGGCAGGGCGCTCGATTTGCGCGCCCAGTTCTCGGCGATCCTGCGATAGGTGCAGCCGGGCTCCAAGGCGGCAAGCGCGCCGACGCGAAGGTCGGCCGCGGATTTGATCGGGGAATGGCCTGACGGCAGAACGATCAACAGATCCTCGACGAAGACCGGCTCCATCGCCAGCGTCTTCAGCTCGGCATCGAAATCCGAATCCTCCTCGCGCATCGCCCTAGGCGGACGGGCGATCAGCGCGCAATCCAGGGCTTCGGTGAGCACCGCGCGGGCAAGATCGCGGGAGGCACCCATCGTCAGCTGCAGCGAGACGTCAGGCCACATCTGGTTGAACTGGGTCAGCGCAGCCGGCAGCCTGCTTGCCGCCGTGCTCTCCATCGTGCCGACCCGCAGCGTTCCCGAGGGGGCGAGCGGCCGCACGGCCTGGCGCGCTTCGAGCGCAAGCGCCATCAGCCTGTTGGCGTATGCGAGGAAGGTCTCCCCTTCGCGTGTCAAAGTCATCTTCTTGCCGTCACGGCTGAAGAGGGAAGCGCCGAGATCTTCTTCCAATTGCTGGATGCGCGTCGTCACGTTCGAGGGCACCCGCCCGACGGCCCTGGCGGCTTTCGTAACACTGCGGTCGCTGGCGACGGCGAGGAATATCTCGATCGACGAAAGGTCCAATGAAAATCTCGTTTTCGAAATTATGGAGACAGATAATTCTCTATATAAAAACCATCGCCCCGGCTCAAGTCGTATTGCGATATAGTTTTCCTACCCAAGCGAAAGCGGAAACGGTTGCCGAAAAAAGAAACGCGACGCCGAGGAAATAGCCAGACAGGCCCGGACATTGCCGCTGCCGGACCGATGGCACGAGGGTTTCGGGCTGGCACGAGGTTTGCATCTGCAATTCCATCTGCAGATCGACCGACGAAGACCCATGTTGCACCTTGTCCTGACCTGTCTTCTCCTGAGCGTTGCTTCCGGCTTGAGCATGCGGCGTTTTCTTCTGCCCTATTTTTCGGCCGGCGATATCGCCGAGAAGTCCGCTCCGGTCACGATCGTCGCAAGCGCCGTCTTTCTGGCGGCAATCGCTTTCACCGTTTCCGACCAGGACCTCTGGGCAAAATCCGTCATCCTGATGCTCGGCCTCCTGCTGGCCGCCATGCTCGACGACGCAAGGCCCAAGCTGACGATCGCACTCTCCGCCGTCAGCCTTGCCGCCTATCTCGGGCTGCGCTCGATCGCCTGAGCGCGGATAAAGCCATTCCGCCCAAGCCTTCACGGCTTCCATTCCATCGCGTCGATGCACTTGCGCAACCGGAAACGCTCCGGTGGCAGCCGGAGAATATTTCAAGCGACGCGTGAAAATGATTTCAAATCAAGAATGATATTGAATCATACTTCTCTAATATAGAATATGAGGGAGCCAGGTCAGAGACCGGCGACACAGAAACTCATTCGATGAGCGACGATCATGGAGAGCGATCCCGCAAGAAAGATCTGGTCGGAATGGTATGCATGGCATCCGGTCCTGCCGATCGACGACACAGTGTTCTGGCTCGAAACCGTCTACCGGCGGGAAAGCCCAGACGGTTTCTGGCAATATCGCTCGTTCCGCACCGAATGCGAACGCCGGCAGGCGTCAGCTGACATACCCCTCTGTCCCGGCGCTTGACGCATAACGCGCGGAAGCGCCTGCGCCGTCAGGAGGCGAGCGCGATCGACGGCCTGCGGCCCTCGGCGACCGCGGTCTGGAAGTGGGAAATTCTTTCGTTCAGCACCTCCACCTGATGCCGGAGCCGGTGAATCTCGGCGGTGTTTTCCTCCACCATGGCGGCATTGTGCTGGGTGATGTGCTCGACATCGCGCACGGCGTTGTTCACCTCGTCGATGCCCTTGTATTGCGTGGTCGTGGCAGAGGAGATGACCTGCACCAGCCCGTTGATCGAGGTGAAGTGCTGCATGATTTCCGAAAGCGCCTTGCCGGTTTCCTCGACGAGCTGGACGCCCGCGCCGACCTGGGTCGCGCTGTTGGAGATGAGCTGCTTGATCTCGCGGGCGGCCGTGGCGCAGCGCTGCGCAAGCTCGCGAACCTCCTGCGCCACCACGGCAAAACCTCTGCCGGCCTCTCCCGCGCGTGCGGCTTCGACACCCGCGTTGAGCGCCAGAAGATTGGTCTGGAAGGCGATCTCGTCGATCACGCCGATGATGCTGGTGACCTTCTCGGACGACCGGTTGATGGCGCCCATCGCGTCGATGGCCTTGGCGACGACGGCTGCGGAGTGTTCCGCCTGGCGGTGGGCCTCGGCGACGGAGCGCGACGTCTGGCTCGCATTTTCAGCCGTCTCCCGCACGCTGGCGGTCAGTTCCCCAAGCACTCGCGAACTGTCTTCGAGGGCTGCGGCCTGCTGTTCCGTGCGGCGGGCCAGATCGTCGGCGGCGCCCGAAAGATTGGTGCTGCCCTCGGCGATCTCATAGGTCGTGTTGCGAACCTCGGCGAGCGTAAGGCGCAGCGCATCGATGGCGTGATTGTAGGTGCGGGCCATCGCGACATAATCCGCGGCGAGATCCTCGCTCATTTCGGCGGCGAGATTGCCGTTGGCGAGCTTGCCGAGCATATCGGAGAGCGCATTCAGAGCTTCGCTCTGTTCCGCCTCGATCCGAGCCTGCTCGGCCGCCCGGCGGGCCTGTTCCAGTTCGTCGCGCGCCCTGTTGGCTTCCGCGACCTCTTCCAGCCTGGTCTTCTCCAGCGCCTGGTCGCGGAAGACGGTGACGGAGCGGATCATGTCGCCGATCTCGTCGGCGCGCTTGCCGTCGCCGATCGGGACGTTGAGATCGCCGTTGGCAAGCCTCATCATGGTCTGGGTGATGCGCTTCAGCGGGCCACGCAGCGTTTCGATCAGCATGAGGCCGCCGATGATCGCAAGCACCGTGCCCGCAATCATCGCCGCGAGCGACATCGTGGCCGAACGCTGGCTGATCTCCTTGCCGCTTTCCTGCGCGGTGCTGACGAATTGCTCGAGTGTGCTGCTTGCCGCAGCGACGAGCTCGGTCGCCGCTTCCCTGTTCTTCTGCCACCGGTCGGCGATCGATATCAGAAGCGAGCTGTCCTTTTCGATCGAGGCAAGGGACGGCTCGATCTTCTTCGCAAGCTCCTGCAAGGCGGCGTTTTTCCCGCTTAAGGGGACGAGCTCGGCAGCGCTTTCGCGCAACGCCTTGAGATCGGCGAGAACGGCATCGCGTGCCTCTGCATCGACCCGCCTGTTCAATTCACTCAGGTGCAGGCGCAGATCGTCGATCGATTTGAAAGCGGTATTGACGATCGCCACCATCGAGCGAAGCGTGGCGATATTCGCATCCATGCCGACAAAACGCTCGATAGCGGTATCGGCATTGCCGGAGGCGAGCTTTCCGAATTTCTCCTCGAAGCCCTGCAGATCCTGGTCGACGGCAGCATAGCCCTCGAGCGTAAGATTGGCGCTGTCCTTGGCCATCGCGGCGAGCTTGTCCAATACCGGCTTCAGCGCTGCAATCTGGCTTTGGGCCTTGTCGGAGGCGACTGCGGCGCTCCCGCCGACCTCCTTGACGAGCGGCGGCAGGAGATTGCCGAGAGCGCCGGCGATATCCGCCGGGGCAGTAGCCTGCGCGGCCGCCTTGCGCAATTTTGCAATGCGCTGCGCGAGATTCTTATAGACAGAGGCATCGAGGAGCAGCGCCCGGACGAAGGCCTCTTTTCCGTTCGCCTGATCCTGGAGAACGTCGAGCTGCTTACGGGCGGTCTGGCTTTCCTTGAAAAGCTGCGCCACAGCCTGATCGATCGCCTGTTCGGTATTCGTGCGCTCTTGTGCCACGGCCCAAAGCGCGTCGGCGCCGCCCTGCATCTTGCCGCCGAGTTCGCGCACCGCCGAGATCTGCTGCTTCTGCGAGGGATCAACCAGCATGGCGTCGAGCGTCGCAGCACCCTTCTCCTGATCGGAGATGCCGGCGATCAACCGGTCGCGCGTGGCCGCCGTCGGAAGATCGGTAAAGGCGGTCAGCGAGGATCTGAGTTGCTGGAAACTGGAAAGCGTATCGATCGTCTGCCGCGTCAGGGTCATCTGGCCCTTGAGCGTTCCAGCGGTGAAATAACCGAAAAGGCCGATACCGGCGATGAGGACGATCAGAGGCACCACGAAGAAGAGAACCTTCGTCACGATCCGCATGCGCTGCAACAGTCGATCAATCAACGCCATAAAATAGTCCCCGTCCCAGGAATGGTCCCGCCTGATCGTGCCACCGTAGCCGCAACTGCTAAAAAAATGGTCAATGGTGTCGAGTTTGTTCGGAGCCGCCAAATGCGTACCCAAGGCCCCATTTTCCGCATCCCGAGATTCGCTGATAAACCCCGCCGTCTACTCGACGTCATCCTCGGCCTTGTGCCGAGGATCTGCTGCCCTATCGACCGGAGGCAGATGCTCGGGACAAGCCCGAGCATGACGATGGAGAGGTTGACAGCCTGGGTCAGGGGCATCGAGGGCGTATTTCGCGCCCTCGTCCTGATTCATTCAGCCGATCGCCATCAGGCTCGCATTGCCGCCGGCAGCGGCCGTGTTGATCGAGGTCGACACTTCCTCCAGCAGCCAGTTGAGGCAATAGGCTTCGGGATCGCTCGCCAGTTCCTCGCTGGTCGCGGCCTGGACTAGGAGAAGCGGACCGGGCAGCGCGGCGATCTTCCGGTTGACGGCGAGAACCCTGTCGCGATCGCCTTCGACGAGCGCACCGGAGAAAGGCCCATCCTTTTCCCAATCCGACGCCCAGGAAATCCGGCCGGCGAGAGCCGCCGGCAGATCCGCCAGGACCGACTTCGATATGGAGCCCGCGTCGACGGCGATATGGTTGCCCGTGGAAAGAGCGGCGGCGATCTGGCGATGCAGCCCGCCTTCGGTCTGCGGCACGAGAAGAATTCGACCGCGCGGATGGAGCGCGTAGAGATTGCGCTCGCCGACGGGACCGGCGAGTTCGCGTTCGAGCCCGAGCGCCGAACGGCTCGCATAACCGCGCGCCGCTTCCCCTTCCGCCGTCAGGCCCTTCTTGTCGAGCCAGACGATATAATCGCGAAGGGCGAGATCGGTATGCACGGAATCCTGCTGCGGCGGCACGGGCGCGCGCTGCACCAGCCGGCCGATATAGAGCGGACCGCCGGCTTTCGGGCCGGTTCCCGACAGGCCGCGGCCGCCGAAAGGCTGCACGCCGACGACCGCGCCGATGATGTTGCGGTTGACGTAGAGATTACCGGCTTTGATGCGGCTCGTCACATGCGCGATCGTTTCGTCGAGCCGGGTGTGGAGCCCGAATGTGAGGCCGTAGCCCGATGCGTTGATGTCGTCGATCAGGCGATCGAGACCGTTTCTCTTGAAGCGGACGACATGCAGCACCGGACCGAAGATCTCCCTCGTCAGGTCCGACAGCGACTTGATCTCGATGATCGTCGGCGGAACGAAGGTGCCCGCCGCAGCACTTTGCGGCAGCGGCAGCTGCTCCACCTTGCGGCCGGCGGCGCGCATCGCTTCGATATGCTTGTCGATCTCCGTCTTGGCGCCGTCGTTGATGACAGGCCCGACATCGATGCTCAAGCGATCGGTACGGCCGATCGACAATTCACGGAAGGCGCCCTTCAGCATGGCGAGCGTCCTGTCGGCCACGTCGTCCTGCAGGCAGAGGACGCGCAGCGCCGAGCAGCGCTGGCCGGCGCTGTCGAAGGCCGATGTCACGACGTCGGCCACGACCTGTTCGGCCAGGGCGGAGGAATCGACGATCATGCCGTTCTGGCCGCCGGTTTCGGCAATCAGCGGGATCGGCTTGCCGGTTGCCGACAGGCGTTCGGCAAGCTGCGCTTGGATCATGCGCGCGACCTCGGTCGAGCCGGTGAACATGACGCCGGCCGTTTCCTGAGCGCCGACCATGCCCGCGCCGAGGCGGCCGCTGCCGGGCACGAATTGCAGCGCGCCGACCGGCACACCTGCTTCGTGGAGGATCTTCACGCTCTCCGAGGCGATGATCGGCGTCACGCCGGCCGGCTTCGCCAGCACGGGATTGCCAGCGACGAGGGCTGCGGCAACCTGGCCGGTGAAAATCGCCAGCGGGAAATTCCACGGGCTGATGCAGACGATCGGGCCGAGCGGCAGATGCGACGGACCGAGGGTCTTGCGGGCCTGATCGGCATAATAGCGCAGGAAGTCGACCGCCTCGCGCACTTCGCCGACCGCGTTGGCGGCCGATTTGCCGGCCTCGCGCATGATGATGCCCATCAGCACCTTGATGCGGGCCTGCATGATATCGGCCGCCCGATCGAGGCAGGCGGCGCGCTCCGCCGGCGGCACCGCCGCCCATTGCGGCGCATACTCGGCCGCCATCGCAACCACACGGGCGGCCTCCTCGACTTTCAGCTCTGTCACCGTGCCGACGACGTCGCCGTGATCGGCGGGATTGGGGACATCGCGTGTCACGCCATCCGTGGAGCCATCGGCGAGAATCGGAAGCGCATGCCAGGGCGTGACAGCCGTGGAGGCGAGCGTCTCCGCCAGGTCCGAAAGCGTGGTTTCGCTCGAGAGATCAAGGCCGCTCGAATTGGCGCGCGCGCTGCCGTAAAGGGCCTTGGGTGCCGCGATCTGCACATGCGGGGCGCCGACGACGGGCATGGCCGCGACGGTCTCGGCCGGATCGGCGATCAGCGCCTCGACCGAGACGTTCGGATCGGAGATGCGGTGCACGAAGGAGGAGTTGGCGCCGTTTTCGAGCAGGCGGCGGACGAGATAGGCGAGCAGCGTCTCATGCGTTCCGACGGGCGCATAGATGCGGCAGGGCCGGTCGAGCTTTTCCTTGCCGACGACCTCGTCATAGAGCGGTTCGCCCATCCCGTGCAGGCACTGGAATTCGTATTTGCCGACCGCGAAATCAGGCCCTGCCAGATGATAAATCGCAGCCAGCGTTTGCGCATTGTGGGTGGCGAACTGCGGAAAGACGGCATCGGCGGCGGCCAGCAGCTTGCGTGCGCAGGCGATATAGGCGACGTCGGTGTAGATCTTGCGGGTATAGACCGGATAGTCGTCGAGACCGTCCAACTGAGCGCGCTTGATCTCCGCATCCCAATAAGCGCCCTTGACGAGACGGACCATCATCCGGCGCCCGGAGCGGCGGGCGAGATCGATGATGTAATCGAGCACGAAGGGGCAGCGCTTGCCGTAGGCCTGCACGACGAAGCCGAGCCCGTTCCATCCGCCGAGCTCCGGGGCAAAGCAGAGTTCTTCGAGGAGATCGAGCGAAAGCTCCAGCCGGTCGGCTTCCTCGGCATCGATATTGAGGCCGATATCGTAACCCTTGGCGATAACCGCGAGCGCCTTGACCTTCGGCAGCAGCTCGCCCATCACTCGGCCGGCCTGCGCTCTGACATAACGGGGGTGAAGGGCCGACAACTTGATCGAGATACCGGGACCGTCATAGATACCCCGGCCATCCGCCGCCTTGCCGATGGCGTGGATCGCCTTCTCGTAATCCTTGAAATAACGCTCGGCGTCGGCGGCGGTCGTCGCGGCCTCGCCCAGCATGTCGTAGGAATAGCGGAAGCCGCGCGCTTCGAGCGGCCGGGCGCGCTTCAGCGCTTCCTCGATCGTTTCGCCGGTGACGAACTGCTCGCCCATCATGCGCATCGCCATATCGACGCCGCGGCGGATCACCGGCTCGCCGGCACGCGCGATCAGCCGCGTCAGCGCCGCCGACAGGCTGCGGTCGTTGACCGTCGAAGTCAGCTTGCCGGTGACGACGAGACCCCAGGTGGCCGCGTTGACGAACATGGATTTGCCGCCGCCGATATGCGAGGTCCAGTTGCCCTCGGCGATCTTGTCGCGGATCAGCGCGTCGCGGGTGTCCGTGTCGGGAATGCGCAGCAGCGCTTCGGCAAGGCACATGAGCGCGACACCTTCCTGGCTGGAAAGCGAATATTCCTGCACCAGCCCTTCGACGCCGGTGCCCTTGTGCTTGGCGCGCAGCGCCTCGATCAGTGTGCGGGCCGTGCTGCGGATGTCATAACGCTTGGCCTCGGAAACGCGCGCGGCCGCAACGAGCGGCGGCAGGCATTCGGTTTCCGGACGGCGATAGGCTGATGTGATCGCCTGGCGGAGCTCGGATTGCGGCCGGATCGGCGGCGCAAAAGCGGCGAACGGCGCGCTGCCGGCGGGATCATTGGAGGATGCGGGGTCGATCGCTGCGTTCAACATGGGAGTCCCTGATCAAAGAATGTTTCGTCTAACGGATAAATGGAACACCGGGCTCGTCATCCCAGAGCGCATCATCCAGAAAAGCGGGGCCGGAATATTCCGTCTCGCAAAGCGGGCGCGCATCCGGCTTGTCGCGCTTGAGGGTGAATGCTGCCGCAACCGCTCTTATCGCCACCGGCCTGTAGTGAGCGAGCAAGTCGGGCTTCCGCTCGTCATCCGCTTGTTTCTCGTGCATCCGTGATCCCCTCCTGGTGCGGCGCCGCTGCCGATCCCGGCAATGCGCCAGGCGCTCACGCCTTCCTCCCACTGCCGACGCATAATCTACCATAGCCGCAAATCGCGATCTCACTTGATTTTAGCGGTTTTCAAGCTGTATGAACTTATAAAACGATCACCGAGAGTTCAAATGGCCACAGAAGCCGACATCTTTAGTGAATTGGACCAATTCGACAGAAAGATCCTCGCGGCTCTCGCCGAGGACGGGAGACTGTCGATCACCGATCTCGCCGCGCGCGTCGGGCTTTCCAAGACGCCCTGCCAGATCCGCTTCAAGCGGCTGATCAACGACGGCTACATCGAAGGCTTCAAGGCCGTCCTCAACCCCGCGAAAATGCAGCTCGACCACATCGCTTTCGTCGAGGTGAAGCTCTCCGACACCCGCGAGGCGGCGCTGAAAAGCTTCAACGAGGCCATCAAGAAGATCCGGGAAGTCGAGGAGTGCCACATGATCGCCGGCCGGTTCGACTATCTCCTGAAAATCCGCACCCGCGACATCGGCCGCTACCGCCGCGTGCTGAGCGAGCGCATCTCGACGCTGCCGCACGTTGCCAACACCTCGACGAATGTCGCGATGGAGACGATCAAGGAAGGCTGGGACAAGTTCGGGGCGAGTCTTTCGTGACTGTGATCCGCGGGAGATGATGGCCACCTCCCGGTGAATGGCCACGGAATATCAAACCACAACAAACCGGGCAGCGACTTTGCGATCGCTGCCGGCTCCAAGCGCCTCTCCAATCACATTGACAGAATATCGGCGGCGTTACATTGCTGCCGACCAAGGGGACCGTTGATGTTTGTGTCGGAAGCGTTTGCACTGAGTTCAGCCGTATGCATTGCGCTGAGTTCCATGTTCATAAGCGAGCTCAATGGCCGTGTGCCCTTGATGCGGCTCGCTCGCTGGCAGCTCACGGCGGGCTTCGTGATCACGGCCGGCGCGGCAACGGCCCTCGGAGGCTGGACCACCCTTGGAATGTGGCAGATAGGAAATCTGGCCGCATCGGGTGCCTTTGGAATTGCGCTTGCCAGCACGACCTATTTTGCTGCGATCTATACGGCCGGGCCGCGTCTCACGGCCCTGCTCTTCTCACTGACCTCCCCATTCGCGCTCATCATGGGATACTTCGCTTTCGGTGAGACGATCAGCGCCACCCAGGGCGTGGGCGTTGGATTGATCCTTGCCGGTATCGTTATCGCAATTGGCGTTCGTCGCCGTCGGCCACCGGCCATGATACCTCTTGCAGACGCAGAACCCATCGAATCCGTCCCGATCAGCGGATCGTCGCCATCCCTCCTCGGCATATCGCTTGGCATCCTCACGGCATTCGGTCAGGCTGTGGGAAGCCTTCTTGCCCGTCCCGCGATGGCTTCAGGGGTCGAGCCTTTCGCAGCCATGGCGGTGCGCTCCGGCCTGGCAGTTCTTTTCTTCTGGGCGTTGCTGGCATTGCCGAAAGTCCGGCAAGAAGTAGCGGATTTCCGCAAAACCGATTTCGGCATCGCCGTCATAGCGGCGTTCTTCGGCACCGCGCTCGGCATGTCCTTGTTGATGGCTGCGCTTAGAACGGGAAACGTCGGCATCGTTTCGACGCTCTCCTCCATGACGCCCGTCGTCATCCTGCCGATGGTATGGCTGCGAAGCGGTCAAATGCCGTGCATCCATGCCTGGTGCGGAGCAGGACTTGCCATCATCGGGACGGCTTTGATCAGCGTCAGATAAAACGAAATGACGGCTATCGGCTCGAAGCGGACATTCGGCTTCTTTGAAAACTTGAACTGACGGCCAGTCAACAACATGATTGGAATAACGAAATCGGAAACTGACCAAACATGATGGATTTAGAGGAAAAAGCATCGCCAGCAAAACGCGTGGCCCTTTTCGCGTTCGTGCTGACCTGGGCTGCTCTATGGTTCGCGTGGGTCTGCGTTGCAATCGCTCGGTCATACATCCATTACGGCAACGTGGTTTATGGCACCCAAATGTGGGTCCTCCCGCTCACCATGCTGCCGTTGGTTTTGGCAGCGCCTGCTATCCTCACATTGGGGTTAGAGCGATTCGGACCCCTTCGCGGGGCTTTCTTGATCACGTTGGTCGGGGCCTGCACGAGCGCCTTGCAAGCTTTTCTGGTCCTGGGGGCATCTGGCGATGACCCATTATTCGCTGGCTACAGTAGGCCGCTGCTGGTGATAACCAACCTCGTCCCTGGCGCTGCTTGGGGTCTTGTCTATTCTTGGCTAGCCAGCCAGAGGCAAAAATAGCTCGTCGCATGCTTCAACTCGATTCCGCGTTGGTAGGTGAATGACTTCATCCGCTTGTGGCGCAATACTGCCGAACGCCCGATCCTCTACGTCTTGCTTTCGAACCGGTCACGGCGTCTGATGCCGCCAAGAGATGGATCGCTTGACATAAACGAGTCTTCGCCGATCGAATCCGGGAATGAGGAACAGGATGGATCACGCCAACAGCCCGCAGGCACCGGTGAGCGAGGATAAGGAAGTGCGCCGGCTGCAATATCTTCCCTGGGAGCGTATCGCGTCGGATCTCGATCATCCCGCTCATCTCGCCCGCAAAGCCGCACTCAGGCGATCATGCGCGGCCGCGCTGGCCGAGACGTCCTATATCGCCGAGAATGCCGCGATCTTCACCGAAAGCCTGACGATGGGCGAGCGGTCGTGGATTGCGGGGCACGCGCTCGTGCGCGGCGATGTCGTGCTCGGTGACGATTGCTCCGTCAATCCCTATGCCTGCGTTTCCGGCAGGGTGACATGCGGCAATGGGGTCAGGATTGCTTCGCATGCGTCGATCGTGGGCTTCAATCATGGCTTCGACGATCCTGATCTGCCCATACACCGACAGGGTGTCGTCAGCATCGGCATAACCATCGGCGACGATGTCTGGATCGGCGCCAATTGCGTGATCCTCGATGGCATCACGATTGGAAATGGCGCCGTCATTGCTGCCGGGGCGGTCGTCACCGGGGACATTCCCGCCATGGCGATTGCCGGCGGCGTGCCTGCCCGGGTGCTGCGCAGCCGAGGCTCGGCGGCCAGGAAATCCAGCACGGGAGATACCGAAGACCAATTGGTCAGGCTCGGGCAGAAGGCGAAGGAGCAATGGCCGGATATTCTTGCACGGTGGAGAACGCAGGGCCGTTATGAATCGCTGGAAGCGGACGGCGTCAGACGGCCGGCGATCCGGCACCTGTGTGATGCGATCGAGATCGCAGCCGGCTTCGGCCAGTTGCCGTCCGGACTCGATCCGTCAGAGACCGTGGAGCGCCTGCAAGGTCTGCAGGACCGGGAAACCGGCCTTTTTCCGGAGGAACATGCGCGTGCACACGGCGGCGTATTGAGGGATGATCCGAAGGCTCTCTATAACGTTCTATCGGTCGGCTATGCGCTTGAACTGCTCGACTCGAATCCGCGGCATCCTGTCCAGGCGGTCGAGCTCGACGCCGAAGAGCTTGACGCATGGCTGCGCGCGCTGCCCTGGCAAAGCCGGGCGTGGCATGCCGGCAGTGTGGTCGATGCCATCGGCACCGCCATGTACTTCAACGCCCGGTATTTCGGCATCCGGCAATCGCGGCAGGCGCTGTTCGAATGGCTGAGCCGCCATGCCGACAGCGTCTCCGGCCTATGGGGCGAGCCGACGGCGCTGGAGGGATGGCTCCAGCCGGTGAACGGCTTTTATCGCCTGACACGCGGCACTTATGCCCAGTTCGGCGCGGCACTTCCCCATCCGCACGCGGCGCTCGAAACGGTTCACTTGAACTATCGCAACCACAAGGGCTTCGCCGGGGCGAAGTACAATGCCTGCAACCTGCTCGATACGATCCATCCCCTGCTGCTGATTGCCCGGCAGACCGATTACCGCCGGGCCGATGGCGAGGCGATCGCCCGCAGCCTCATCTCGCGGGCGCTCAACAGATGGCGAGATGGCGAAGGCTTCCCGTTCGCCGACGGCGGCGAAGCGAGCCTGCAGGGAACGGAGATGTGGCTTTCGGTCATTCACCTGGCGGCCGATTTCCTCGGCCTCGCGGACCAGTTCGCCTTCGTCCCCAAGGGCGTGCACCGGACGGCAACGCCTGGGCTTGGCTTCTGATCAGCCGTGCAGCGAGGCCGTCAGCCAGGCGGCGGCGAGATCGCGCACATGGCTGCGCTTGGCCTTGATCGGCACGATCACGTTATAGCGGCCTTCGGCGGCAAGCTCGGTTTGCGAGGCGGGCACCAGGGTTCCGTCCTCCAGGAAGGTGCCGATCAGCATGCGCCATCCCAGTGCAATCCCCTGCCCGGCACGCGCGGCCGCGATGCTTTCGGTGTAATGGTTGAAGCGAAGCGACGGCTTGATCTCGATATTGCCGCCGGTCAGCGACACCCATTGCGCCCAGCCATACCAGGAACGATCGAGCACATCCGTTTCGATGAATTCGTCGGTGGAGCCGAGCGGGCCATCTCCCCGGCGCCTGAGGTGGTCGGGAGAGCAGACGGGGCAGACGACGTCGCCGCGCGAGGCGATCACGGTTCCATCGCTGAAGGGCGGCATGCCGTAGCGGATGGCCACGTCGATCTCTCCATCGTCGAGAGCGATCGGGCTGTCCTGGGAGATCACCCGTACCAATATGCCCGGATTCGCTCGGCGGAACTCCGCCAGCCGCGGCAACAGCCAGAAGGAAGAGAAGGCGACGGTCGCCCCGATCGTCACCACGTCCTGGCTGCGCGACTGCATCGCTTCCACGCTCTCTGCGATATCGGCGAAGCTCTTGGCGAGCGTCGCGCCGAGACTGATGCAGGCCGCCGTCGGCTCGATTGCCCTGTGCTTGCGCACGAACAGGGGCTGGCCCAACTCCTCCTCCAGCAAGGCGATCTGCCGGCTGACCGCCGCCTGGGTGACGCCGAGCTCGGTCGCGGCCGTCGTGAAGCTTTTCCGTCTGAGCACAGCCTCCAGCGTCACCAGGGCCGTCAGCGACGGGAGCCGTTTTCGGAATTGCATCTTCAATCCTCTTTTCACATAATAAAAACTTATGCGAGCGTGATTTTTTATGCCGTTGAAACCCCGTAACTGCAAGGGCAATCTAGGGAAACTCTCACATAAGAGGTTCTCATGCTAAACAAGCTTCCATCTTCGATTTCGGCCCTTCTCGAAGCCCGCGCCGATGGCCATTCCCTGCCGGCCGGCCTCTACACCAGGGAAGATGTGTTCGAAGCTGATATCGACGTCTTCTTCCACAAGCACTGGATCTGCGTCGGCCTCGACTGCGACGTTCCCGAGCCGGGCGACGCCACGGTGATCGATATCGGCAAGACGAGCCTCATCCTCCTGCGTGACGACGACGGCGAACTCCGCGTGCTGCACAATGTCTGCCGCCATCGCGGCTCCCGGCTTCTCAATGCGGGCAAGACAATCGTTTCGAAGCTCGTCTGCCCCTATCACACCTGGACCTATGAACTGACAGGCGAGCTGAGCTACGCTCCCCACATGGGCAAGGATTTCGACAAGGACTGTCGCGGCCTGAAGCCGGTCACTTTCAAGTCCATCGGCGGGTTGATCTATGTCTGTCTCTCCGACAATCCGCCGGAAGACATCGCGCTCCTCGAGCAGACCATGGTCGAGCGCCTCGCCCCCTACGATATCCGCAATGCCAAGATCGCCCACCAGACCGACGTCATCGAAGACGGCAACTGGAAGCTGACGATGGAGAACAATCGCGAGTGCTACCATTGCTCCGCGAACCATCCGGAACTCTGCGTCTCCTTCGTCGATCTCGACTTCGGCTTCGACCCGGAAACGCTGAGCCCCGAGGATCGCGAACAGGCGGAAGAGCATTTCCGGCTCTATGAGGAACGCACGCAGGCCTGGGAGGCCGACGGTTTTCCCTCGGCCGCCGTCGAGCAGCTCACCGACTGCGCCACCAACTTCCGCACGCAGCGGCTGATCATATCAGGTGCCGGCGAATCCCAGACCCATGACGCCACCGCCGCATCTTCCAAGCTGCTCGGCCACATGACCCGCAAGGATCTCGGCGATACCCATCTCTGGGGTCACAACAGCTGGAACCATTTCATGGGCGACCATGCGGTGGTGGCGACCGTCATTCCGCTTTCGGCGGGCAAGACGCTGGTGCGCACCAAATGGCTGGTCCACAAGGATGCCGTCGAAGGCGTGGATTACGATCTCGACAAGCTGACGGATGTCTGGATCGCGACCACCGACCAGGACGCCGATCTCGTTGCCCGCTCGCATGCCGGCACGCTCGATCCCGCCTATCAGCCCGGCCCCTATTCCCGCTTCTCCGAGACGAACCTCGACAAGTTCGCCGCCTGGTACATCGACCGGATGCGCGCCCATGGGTATTGACCTCACATCCATGCGTCTAGGTCAGAGCGCGCAGCAGGTCTGGGATTCGGAGACCGACGAGACCCTCGTCTGTCTCGACGTCCATCAGGAGACGCATGACGTGAAAAGCTTCACGTTCGCGTCGCCCGAAGGCAAGCATTTCCACTTCGATGCCGGCCAGTATTTTCTGTTCGACTTCCCCAGCGGTTCGGATGGCGAGGCGCGATGCTACAGCATCTCGTCGTCGCCCCATCGAAGCAACGCCTTTACGGTGACGGTCAAGCGCGTGCCCGGCGGCCGGATATCGAACTGGCTCCACGACCACATGGCTCCAGGCATGACCGTCAAGGGTCAAGGACCGCTTGGTCATTTCATCCGACCCAAGGGCGAGAAGATCAAGCTTCTGCTGCTCTCCGGAGGTTCGGGCATCACGCCCGTCATGTCGATCACACGTGATCTGGCAGACCGCTACGAAGCGTCGGACATCGTCTTCCTGCACGCGGCGAGAACGCCTGCCGATCTGATCTTTCGCCATGACCTTTCGGGGCTCGCAGCGAGGATGAAGGGACTGCGTCTCCAGTTTCTTCCCGAGACGGTCGCCGGCGAATTAGCATGGCCAGGGCTGACCGGCCGGATCTCGCCGGAATTCCTCAAGCTTGCCGTTCCCGACATTGCCGAACGCGTCGTCATGTGCTGCGGTCCCGCGCCGTTCATGGCGGCGGCGCGTTCGATCACGGCGGCTCTCGGCGTCCCGGTAGAAAACTATATCGAAGAGAGCTTCGACGCCGCCGTCATCGACGAGCCGGGCCTCGACGTCGAAGTACAGCCGGCGACGAGGACTTTCCAGGTCGAATTCTCGAAACAGAACAAGACGTTGGAAGTCCCGTCAGACCAGACCGTGCTTTCAGCGGCAAAGAAAGGCAGCGTCCGCCTGCCCTCCTCCTGCTCGAACGGGGTCTGCGGGACCTGCAAGTCGAAGCTTGTCTCCGGCTCGGTGGAGATGAGCCACAATGGCGGAATCCGGCAGCGCGAAATCGACGCCGGTTTCTTCCTGCCCTGCTGCTCCAAGCCGCTCAGCGATCTCGTCATCGAGCGCTGAGCACCGCCCACCCACCTCACGAACCGGAAGGATTGCCTCGGATGCTGCGAGACGAAAGCTGTTCCACCGAGCCATCCGGCTCGACCATCTTCAAGGACGAGAGAAAGCAGGCTTATCTCAACCCCGAGGGAGCCGACCGGCCCCTCATGAGTCCCGTGCCGGCCGAAACGCTCGACAGGGCGCGCCGCTACCGTCTGGAACGGTTGCGCCTGAAGATGCGCGAATGGGATTGCGGCGCCCTGCTGCTCTACGATCCCGTCAACATCCGATACGCTTTCGATTCCTCGAACATGAGCATCTGGACGATGCACAATCCGTCGCGCTACGCCCTGATCCTCGCCGACGGTCCGGCGATCCTCTTCGAATTCGAAGGCGCCGAGCACGTCAATGACGGACTGCCCGGCATCGACGAGATCCGGACGGCGAAGTCGTGGATATTCTTCACCGCCGGGAACCTGATGGAGCCTCGGCTGAAAGCCTGGGCGGACGAGGTCACGGATCTCATGAAGACCAGCGGCGGCAACAGGCGCCTGGCGGTGGACAGGCTCGAACCGTCAGGCGCATTCGAACTCCGGGAACGCGGATTTACGCTGCTCGACGGCCAGGAACTGGCCGAGCGGGCGCGGTCGATCAAAAGCGCCGAGGAGATCGAACTGATGCGATGGACGATCCGCGTCTGCGAAGCCGGCATGGCGCGGATGTACGAAGTTTCCGAGCCCGGCCGCACCGAACGCGAGATCTGGGCCGAGTTGCACTTCGAAAATGCGCGCAGCGGCGGCGAGTGGCTCGAAACCAAGCTTCTGACCGCGGGTCCGAGAACCAATCCCTGGTATCAGGAATGTTCGGACTACGTCATCAAGCGCGGCGAGATGATTTCCTTCGATACCGACATGATCGGTCCCTACGGCTATTGCGCGGATCTCTCGCGCTCATGGACGGCGGGCCATGTCGCCATGAACGCCAAGCAGAAGGAGCTTTACGCCGCAGCCAGGGATCAGATCGAGTACAATCTTTCCATCATCAGGCCTGGCATGACATTCGGCGAATTCAACGAACACTCATGGCAGATTCCGGAGAAATACCAGCCCTATCGATACACCCTCGCCCTGCACGGAACCGGCATGGCGGATGAGTGGCCCGGCGTCCTGCTGCATCCGGATTTCGATCCCGATTTCAGCGGCATCATCGAGGAAGGCATGGTGCTCAATGTCGAAAGCCTGATCGCCGAGGCCGGCTCCGAAAGCATCAAGCTGGAGACCCAGGCCCTGATCACGGCCAAGGGCGCGGAACGGCTGGACAGCTTTCCCTGGGAAGAGATCTGAAACTCTCTGCGTTCAGTGCGCTCTCGCAGCGGCCGCGCGGTGCTGGGAGGGCGTCTGCCCGAATGTGCGCTTGAACGTCCTCGTGAATTGCGAGGCGTTTTCGAAGCCGACATCCAGCGCGATCTCGATCAGCGGCGCCTTCGACTGGGCAAGGATCGATTTTGCCCGCTCCATGCGGACACGGTTATAGGCCTTGGCGGGAGACATTCCCGTCTTCTCGATGAAGATTCTCTCCAGCTGCCGCCGGGAAAGCCCGACCATGGCGGCGAGCTTCTCGATCGGCATGCTGCCGTCGACGAACTGCTCCATGGTGATCATCGCCGCCTTGACGCGGGCATCGTCGTAATCGTCGTAGAGCGGACGCCGGGGCTGAATGTCGGCCGGAGCACGGGCCTTCTCGATCTGCAGCACTTCAAGCGCGTTTCGTTCGGCATCACGGCTGATGTATTTCCGGACCAGCAACGCCGCCATGTCGGCAGCACTGCTGCCGCCGGCGCAGGACCCGCGCTGGCGATCGAGATTGAAGAGCCGGTCGGAGCGAACGCTGAGTTCTGGGAACCGCTCGCGGAACTCCCTGTAATGCAGCCAGCTCACGCAGGACTCGTGCCGCTTCATCAGCCCCGCCGCGGCAAGGATGAACGAACCGGTGCACACGCCGATCAGCGGCACCTTCTTGGCATCCGCCTGCTTGAGGAAGGTGATGGTCTGCTGGTCGACGGGGTTTTCCACGCTGAGAAGGCCGCCGACGACGGCGATGTAGTCGAACCGCGCGGGATCGACGAAATCGGACGTCGGCGCAACCTGGACGCCGCAGCTCGAGGTGATCAGATGACGCGTGCTGCCGATCACCTGCCAGTCGGCAAGCACCCTTCCGGAACGGTCCTGCTCATCGCTGGCAAGCCGCAGCGTATCCACGAACAGCGCAAAGGCGGACAGCGTGAACGACCGCGACAGAACGAACCCAACCTTGAGCCGGGCGGCGGGTTTCGCGGCTCCGTCTGCCTGCCGATGCTGCCCGGGTCGCATAGTCATCTCATCACCGTCCCTGAATGCGCTCATCTAATCTGGAAACCGTGCGCTAGCGGATCACGATCGTCAACAAAAATGGTGTTATGCCCGATGACCCGCGCCCAGCCTCCGATGCTCGGGAGAATGCCGCGATAAGGCCCGATCTTTGCCTCGGCTTCCACCCGGCCCTCGAAGATGGTTCCGATCAGGCTTTCATGACGATAGCGCGACCCGACGGTAAGCCGTCCCTTCCCATGGAGCTGCGCCATGCGCGCCGAAGTGCCGGTGCCGCCCGGCGAGCGATCGATGGCCTTCTCGCCGTAGAAGACCGCACAGCGCCCGTCCGAAACATCGTTCACCGGGCGGTCGCACCAGATCGCGTGGTGCACGCCCGATATCCTGGCATCGTCGGGATGAACGGGATTGCAGACATCGGCAAGTGCTGCCCGGAGCTTCTGGCTGCAGCCGACGATGTCGGATGCGCTCATGCCGTCAAGCCCGCTCCAGTTCTCCTGCGGCTCGACGACCGCATAATAATTGCCGCCATAGGAAATATCGACGCGCAGGCGGCCCATTCCTGGCACATCCACCGCGACATCGGCCTCATGGAGATAGCTCGCGACATTGTGGAGACGAACGGAATCGACATATCCATCCTTCACCTCATAGGTGACGTCGACCCTGCCCGCCGGCGTTTCGATGGCGACCCTTCCGGGCTCACGCGGCTTGACCAATCCTTCTTCGATCGCGGCGGTCACGGTGCCGATGGTGCCGGCGCCGCACATCGGCAGGCAGCCGCTCACCTCGATGAAAAGAACGGCGAAATCGCAATCCTGGCGATAGGCCGGATAGATGATCGATCCCGACATGATGTCGTGCCCGCGCGGCTCGAACATCAGCGCCTTGCGCACCCAGTCATGGTCGCGGACGAAGATCTCCCGTCGTTCGCCCATGGGCAAGTGCGGCAGCAGTGGACCGCCGCCGGCAACGAGGCGGACCGGGTTGCCGCAGGTATGGGCGTCGATGCAGAAGAAGCTGTTTCTCATCCCGTCAATCCTTGCTCATCTCGCCTTCGGCAGACTGCCGCGGTCGAGCAGGCCGCGCGACAGCCGGTCGAGCAGCAGGGCGACCGCGACGATCGCAAGGCCCGCCCGCAGGCCAAGCCCCATCTCCATGCGCGTCAGGCCGCGCGTCACTTCCGCGCCGAGACCGCCGGCGCCGACGAGGCCGGCGAGCACGACCATCGCCAGCGACAGAAGGATGCACTGGTTGAGCCCGACGAGCAGCGTCTGCTTGGCGAGCGGGATCTCGATCTTCCAGAGGATCGAGCGCGGCGGCGCGCCGATGGCGCTGCCGAGCTCGATGAACACCTTCGGCACCTGGTTGAAGGCGAGTGTCGTCAGGCGCAGCATCGGCGGAATGCCGTAGACGATGGTGGCGATGATGGCCGGCACGCGCCCGAGGCTGAAGATCATCACCGCCGGAATGAGATAGACCCATGGCGGCACGGTCTGCATCACGTCGAGGATCGGGCGAACCACGGCCTCCAGCGTCTTGTAGCGCGAGCAGAGCACGCCGATCGGGAAAGCGATCAGCACGGAGATCATGACGGCGACGGTGACCAGCGCGAGCGTCTGCATCGATGCCGTCCACAGCCCGACGAGAAGGCAGAAGCCGAGGCAAAGGCCGGCAAGGATGGCGGCGCGCAGGCTGACGGCGAAGAACGCCAGGACGACGACGATCGCGATCAGCGCAAAGGGGGGCACGAAGAGAAGCGCCGCCTCGATTGCCGAAAGGACCGCTTCGACGACAGCGCTGATCGCCGCAAAGAGCGGGTGAAGGTTGGTGTTGAGCCAATCGACCGCAGGCGCGAGGAAAGCGCCGGGCGAAAACTGCAGGTTCGCAGGATTCATGACTTCCTCCCTGTTCCCAGGCGGGCAGCGCTCTGGGTTATCCGGTCAATCACCATGGTCAATACCACGATGGCGATCGCGCCATTGATCGAGGTCGCGATGTCCAGCGTTCTGATCGCGCCATAGATCGTCTCTCCGAGCCCGCCGGAGCCGACGATGCCGGCGATGACCACCATGCCGAAGGCCATCATCAGGCTCTGGTTGATGCCTGCCATGATGCTCGGCAGCGCAAAGGGAAGGCGGATCTTGAAGAACATCTTCGCCGGCGTCATTCCGAGCGCCTCTCCGAGTTCGATGAACTCCTTGGGCGTCATCCGGATGCCGAGAGAAGTCAGGCGGATGGCCGGAGGCACGGCGACGATCACCGTCGCGATCATCGCGGTGGCAGGGCCGTAGCCGAGCACGGCGATCGCCGGCAGCAGGTAGATATAAGGAGGCAGCGTCTGGATCAGGTCGAGGCCCGGTTCCATGAAGCGGTCGAGGCCGGTAAAGAAACCAGCGGCAATGCCGATCGGGATGCCGATCGCCAAAGCGAGCGAGGTCGCGGTCAGCACCAGACCCAGCGTGCTCATCGTTTCCGGCCAGAGACCCATGGAAAAGCAGAGCGCCAATGCGACGCCGGCGAGAGCGCCGAACCAGACATTGACCAGCCGCCAGCCGATGAGCGCCACGATGAGGGCGATCACGTAAAAGGGTGGAAGCTGCAGGAGCCACAGGATCCCGTCATAGAGCCCTTCGAGCACCTGCCTGATATAGTCGAACAGGAACTCGCCATTGTCGCTCACCCATTCGAGCGCCGAGTCCGTCCATTCGTCGAAAAGATCGGTGAAGGCTGAAGTATCCATCTCAATACCTCCAGTTGGGATCACGCCGCCGTCAGATCGTGGGCGGAGGTTCCCTTGACGCCCATCAGCAGGCTGCGCGGCGTGACGACGCCGACGACCTGATCGTTGTCGACGACGGCGATGGCGTCGCGCTCCGACTGCATCGTCAAGGTGATGAGCTCGTCGATGTCGGCGTCCGGCGTCGTGCGCGCCAGCGACGCGATATCGGAATTCGGCGCGCCCTGCTGGAACTCGGAAACGCTGCGCATGACGGAATGCGCCTTGATCAGGTGAAGGCGGGAAATGCCCGCGACGAATTCGGCCACATAGGCGTCGGCCGGATTGAGGATGATTTCCTCGGCCGTGCCGGTCTGGATGATGACGCCGTCCTTCATGATGGCGATGCGGTCGCCGATGCGGATCGCCTCGTCGAGGTCATGCGTGATGAAGACGGCCGATTTGCCGAGGGCTTTGGTCAACTGGCGGAATTCATCCTGCAGCTGGCGGCGGATCAGCGGGTCGAGGGCGCTGAACGGCTCGTCCATCAGGATGATCTCGGGATCGGAAGCCAGCGCGCGCGCAAGCCCGACGCGCTGCTGCATGCCGCCGGAAAGCTCGCCCGGATACCGGCTCACCCAATCGGCGAGGCCGACCTTCTCGAGTGCTGCGGCGGCAGTCTTGTTTCGCTGCGGTTTCGCGATCCCCTGGACTTCCAGTCCGAAGGCCGCATTTTCCAATACCGTGCGATGCGGCAGGAGGGCGACGCTTTGAAACACCATGCCGATGTTCTTGGCCCGCATCTGCCTGAGATCGGCCGGCGACAGGCTGGCGATGTCCCGTCCCTTGACGAGGACCTTGCCGGAGCTCGGCGTGATCAGCTTGTTGAGAAGGCGGATGAGCGTCGATTTTCCGCTTCCCGACAGGCCCATGATGCAGAAGATTTCGCCGCGGCGGACCTGGAGGCTCGCCTCGGATACACCGACGACGCAGTTGAATTCCTGCAGGACTTCCTTCTTGCCGAGGCCGCGTTCCCTGATCGATTTCATCGCAGCGGCGGACTTGGCGCCGAAGACTTTCCACAGGGACTGACAGTCGATCAGGACATCATTGAAATCGGTGTTTACGGTTTTCATGGCGATCCCCTTTGAGCCAATTGGCGCCGGCTTCTTTCATTGGGCTTCACGGTGGCCGCCCGGTGGAGCGGACGGCCACGAGGCGTCTTAGTTCTTCTTGATGTTTTCCCAGCGCTTGATCAGGTCGGCATGGGCGCCGATCCAATCCTGCACGGCCTGGTCCATGGTCTTGCCGTCCTTGACCGCACCGTTGATGGTGGTGATGTCGGCGATCGGCACGTAGACGCTGGCCATGACCTCGCGAGCATGCGGATATTCTTCGGAGAAGCCCTTATGGCCAATCCAGTAGTAGCTCTGCGGCGGCGGGAATACGCCCTTCGGGTCTTTGAGGTACTTGACTTCGTACTTCTGGACCATCCACGACGGCTCCCAGATCGTGACCGCGATCCACTCCTGGCGGTCATAGGCGGATTTCAGCGCCGCCGTCATCGCGGCCGTGCTGCCCTCGACGAGCTGGAGCTTCAGGCCGTAGTCCTTGACGGCATTCGCCGTATCGCGCATCAGGCCGGCGCCCGGCTCGATACCGATGATCTTGCCGCCGAACTTGTCGGCGTTTTCATTGAGCTGTTCCAGCGAGTCGATCGGAACATATTTCGGAACGGCAACGCCCTGGTAGAGGCCGTGCGAAACCGGCGAAATCTTTTCGAGACGGTTCTTGTTCTTGTCCCAGTAATCCTGCGCGACATAATCCGTCTGCGAGGTGAGAGCCTGGATATCGCCCTTGGCGAGAGCGGCATAGGCGATGCCCCATTCGGAGAACTCGGTCACCTTCACCGTGTAGCCGGCGTCTTCGAGAACCTTCTTGGTGATGCCGGTGATCGGCGTCAGGTCTTCCCACGCCATCGTGCCCAGATTGATCGTCTTTTCTTCCGCGCGAGCGGGAAGGATGCTGATCCCCACCATCGCAGCGGCGCAAAGCGCCTTCCACAAATTTTTCATTGTTGTTACTCCTGTTTTACGTTCCCTTTGAAGTCTGCTGACGGGCAGCTTCATATTGCGTGACCCGAGGGATCATCCCTCGCGGCCTGCACGCAATTCCTGAAAGCGGATGACCGAGTTGACGCCGAGCCACGCGATGGGCTCGGGCGGCAGTCTGGTCGGTTCCGGCTGGTTCTTGAATTTGTCGAGCTCCGGACTGCCGGCGCCCGATGCCAGGTCGGCCGCCATCATTCCCGCAAGCGTGCTCTTGACAGTGCCGAGACCGTTTTCGCAGCAGGCGGAAAACAGCCCTTCTTCGACCTCGCCGAAGGCCGGCACATGGTTGCGGCTGAGGCAGAGCGCGCCCGCCCAGCTATATTCCATCGGCAGGCGCTCCATCCCGGGAAACCGGGCGTCGAAGGACCGGCGCTGCTCGGCGGCGATACCGGCGACGCGCTTTTCCGACACTTTGAGGCTCGGGTCGTAGGTGAACCGTGTCCTAACGACGATCCTCGAACGGCCGTCGGTGGTGATCTTGCGCACCGTCGCACCCATCGGATCGGCCGGCAGCAGCGCCCAGCGATCGACGCCGGTGACATCGCCGCCGAATTCGTTCTGGGAAAAAGCCGCCGTCATCGAGGCGTAGGTGAAGATATGCATCAGCCGGCCGCGGAAATGGCCGAAGCTTTGAATATGGCCGTTCACGCCCAGAATGACCTTCGGTGCGGAAACCGAGCCGCGGGCGGTCTTCGCCTTCCAGCTCCGGCCTTCGCGCGAAAGCTCCAGCACCGGCGAGTGTTCGTGGATGGCGACCTTCGAGGAAAGGCCGCGCGCCAGGCCGCGAATATAGTCGGCGGGCTGGATCATCACCGCGCCCGGCGTATAGAGCCCGCCGCGATAATAGTGCGATCCCGTCATCTCCCGCATCTGTTCGGCGTCGAGAACGCGATGTTCCTCGCCGATCTTCTCCAGCGACTTCCTGTAGTTGTCGTTGAGCCCGAGCCCGCGCTCGGAGGCGGCCGCATTCACCTTGCCCGAGGGGTCGAAGGTTTCCCTGGACAGGCCGTATTCGGCCGCGACATCCGATGCGAAGGAAATCGCCATGCGGTTCTGCCGGATCTCCTCCTTGGTCGCCTCTTCGTCGGATACCGAATACTCGCCCGAGGACAGGTTGTGCGGCACGTCGATCATGAAGCCGGAATTCCTGCCGGCCGGTCCCTTGGCGAGTTCGCGCGCCTCCAGGATGACGATCTTGTCCTGAGGGCGCGACTGCGAGAGGCGGCGTGCCGCCGACAGGCCGGCAAATCCGCCGCCGATGATCAGCCAGTCGGCGGTTATGTCGTGTTCAAGCGCCGTCACGGGAAAGGCGCGTTCGCTCATCGCCTCCCATCCCGAGACACCGGTATCGGTCGGCAGGTGCTTGATCACATGTCGGCTCATCGGATCGTCTCGTCGACAGACCGTTCGGATACGTCGATCCAGATGGTCTTCAGTTCGCAGTAATTGTCGTGGGCGAAGATCGACTTGTCGCGGCCGCCGAAGCCGGACTCCTTGTAGCCGCCGAACGGCGTGCTCGCATCGCCCTCGCCGAAGCAGTTGACGGTGACCAGACCCGCACGAATATCCCTCGACACCCGGATCGCATTGCGCAGGCTGCCCGTGTAGACCGACGCGGTCAGGCCGTAATTGGTGTCATTGGCCAGAGCCACGGCTTCGGAGAGGGTCTCGAATGTCGTTACCGACAGGATCGGCCCGAAAATCTCCTCCTTGAACAGGCGGCTGGCAGGTGTGACGCCGTCAACGACCGTGGGCTCGATGTAGACGCCGTCCTGGGTTTGCCCGCCGAAGGCCAGCGAAAGCTTCTCGCTCTTCACGTCGTCGAGGAACGACCTCACCTTTTCGAAATGGCTCTTGCTGACGAGCGCACCGATGCGGTTTTCCGGATCGAGCGGATCGCCGGTCTTCCACTCGCGCATATAGGCGCCGATCCGCTTGAGGAGTTCGTCCTTGATGCTGGCGTGAACGATGAGGCGCGAGGATGCGCTGCAGTTTTCGCCCATGTTCCAGAAGGCGCCGTTGACCACCTGCTCGGCGACGAGATCGAGGTCTTCAGCGTCTTCAAGCACCACGGCCGGGTTCTTGCCGCCGCATTCCAGCACCACCTTCTTGAGGTTGGAATCGGCGGAGTAATGGAGGAAACGACGGCCGGTGGGAGTCGATCCGGTAAAGGCGACCATGTCGACGTCCATATGCAGGCCGAGCGGTTCGCCGACATCCTTGCCGCTGCCGGTGACGACGTTGAAAACGCCTGCCGGGATGCCGGCCTCGAGCGCCAGTTCGGCGACACGCAGCGTCGTCAGCGTGGTTTCCTGGGCGGGCTTGACGATCACCGAGCAGCCGGCGGCGAGCGCCGGCGCGATTTTCCAGGCGAGCATCAGCAGCGGGAAGTTCCATGGCAGGACGCAGGCGACCACGCCGATAGGTTCACGAACGACCATCGCCAGCGCATTGGGGCCGACGGAATTGGTGTTGTCGTACAGCTTGTCGATCAGCTCCGCATGCCAGCGGATCGTGTGGATCGTGTCGGGGACATCCACGGTCTGGCACTCGCGGACCGGCTTGCCGCTGTCGAGGCTTTCCATGACGGCAAGCTCGTGACGGTTCCGCTCCAGCAGCTTTGCGAACTCGATCAGCGTTTCCTTGCGCGCGCCAGGCGTCAGCTGACGCCAGCGGCCATCGTCGAAGGCTTCGCGGGCCTTGGCGACGGCATAGTCGACGTCGCCTGCATCACAGGCAGCGATCTCGGCGAGGAGTTCGCCGGTTGCGGGATTGGTTGATTTGAAGGTCTTGCCCGACTTCGCCGGACGGTACGCGCCGTCGATGAAGGCATTGGTGGGCAGAGTGAGGTCTTTGGCGAGTGCCTTGTATTCGGCGGCGGTCAAAGGTTCATGCATGGTTGGCTCCCGACGTGATCTGGGCGACCGTGCGCTTCAAAGTGGCGACGACAGTCTCAAGGGTTCTTTTCTCTTCGGAGGTCATGCCGCGCAGCGGCGCGCGCACCGGGCCCGCCTTCAGGCCGATGATCTCGCAGCCGTGCTTGATCGACTGGACGAACTTGCCGCATTCGAGGAAATCCATCAGCGGCAGCATCGCGCTCATGATCGCCCGGCCCTTGTCGAAGTTCTTTTCGACGACGCAGGCTTCGTAGAGGGCGACATGCTCGCGCGGCAGGAAGTTGGAGCCGGCGCAGACCCAGCTCTTCGCGCCCCAGGCGAAGAATTCGAGCGCCTGGTCGTCCCAGCCGCAGGACAGCGCGATATGCGGAAACTTCCGGGCGAGCAGGTGAAGATTGCCCATGTCGCCGGAGCTTTCCTTGATGGCGACGACGTTCTTCGACTTGCCGACGCGTGAGAAATACTCCTCGCCCATCACCACGCCCATGCGGGCGGGATAGTTATAGAGCATGATCGGCAGGTTCGCGGCGCGGTCGACCGTCAGGGCATGAACCGCGTTTTCGCGCTCGGTCGGCAGCGCATAGGGCGGCGACGACACCAGGATCGCATCCGCGCGGATTTCCTTCGCCGCCTTTGCATATTCGACCGAATCCTCGGTGCGCGTGGCGCCGGTGCCGATGATGAGCGGCAACCGAGTTCCGATGACCTCTTTCGCGTAAGCCGCAAGCTCGAAACGCTCCTGGCCGCTCTGGGCGTAATATTCGCCCGTCGAGCCGCCGACGATGATGCCGTGGACGCCGGCCTCGATCAGCGATTCGAGCACGGCGGCAAATGCCGGCCGGTCGATCTGACCAGTCCGGTCGAGCGGCGTGATCGCCGGCGTATAGATCCCCTCAAATTTCACGATGACTTCTCCAATAATTGCGTGGCCGGACCGCCGACGAAGGCGTCCGCCTTGAGGCCTTGCGGAGCGATGAACATTTCCATGTTCTCGCGGGACAATTCCCAGTGTTCGAAAACGAGGTCGACGACGGCGTCCTCATCGTGAGCGCCAAGCGCTGCGATGAAGCTGTCGTGATGCTCGACGGCCAGCCGAAGCCGCCGCCGCATGTCCTCGTTCCTCGGCCGGAAGAACGTGTGGCCGATGCGCGCGTGGTCGATCAGCAGCCGGCCGAGGCTCGGCTGCATGTAGACGTTGCCCGACATCTCGCCGAAAATTTCGTGAAAGCGGTTGTTCTCCAGAACCATCGCCAGCGGGTCCATGGTCTCGCTGGCGGCGCGGAAGCGCTCCTGCGTCTGCCTCAGGTCGGACAATTGCGCAGGCTTGAAATTCTGCACCGCGAGACGGCCGATCGCCGCATAGATCATCGGCGCGACGAGGAAGAAATTCCGCAGCGTGGAGTGGTTCATCGGGATGACCCGCGCACCCCTGTTCTCGCGGATATCGATATAGCCCTCACCGGCCAGACGGCGGAATATGTCCCGCACCGGGGTCCGCGACAGGCCATACCTCTCGCTCAGGCTGACCTCGTCCAGATCGGCGTCCGGATCCAGCTCCATCGTCAGAATCTGGCGTTTCAGATCTTCGTAGAGATTGCTCTTGGGTGTCTTCGCCATCGTCGATCTCCGACCGCTCGTTGCCCTACGCTTGTGAAGATGACACGCCTCCCGGACGGAGTCAACAATTGTGTACTCTATGTACACATTCATTATTCAATAAATACACAATAAGCAAAAGGCATAGGGTTGAATGAGGGGAGGCGACGGGCATGACGAAAAACCCCGCGGCGGAAACCGTCGCGGGGTTCGTCTCGTGGGCTATTGTGGCAGGTCGGCGAGATTGTCTCTGGCCGAGGTCGATCGCCGGCCTTCAAAGGAGCGCCTGTTTGGCGCTGCCCGAAGAATTATGCGGCGAGAGCGCCGCTCTTCTTGGCGGTCCAGGTGGCGATATAGTCCATCAGGCCGGGCGAGAGGCAATCATAGGGTTCGAGGCCCGATGCCTTGAGCTGCGCCCTGACGGCGTCCATCTTCGAAGGGTCGAAGCCGCTTTCGATGATCGACGAGACGAAGGCCGCGAAGCCGGGCTTCGCCCAGCCGCTTTCCTGGAAGCGCTCGGGATGAACGAACGACAGCCCCTGGAAGGGATGTTCGCGCTCGACCGGGCCGTACATATGCACGCCGCACTCCTTGCAGGCATGGCGCTGGATCAAGGCCGCGGGATCGACGACAGCGAGCTTGTCGCCGTTTTCGAGCACTTCGACATTTTCGGTCGGCGCCACCGCCACCACCGAGAAGGCCGCTCCCTCTGGCTTCCAGCATTTGGTGCAGCCGCAGGCGTGGTTGTGGGCGATGTCGCCCTTGATCCTGACCTTGACGGGATTGCTCGCGCATTTGCACACGAGCGTCCCGCCCGCAAAGGCGGCGTCAGTCGCTCGAAAGCCTGAATCCACTGCCGGATGAATGGCTATGCTGCTCATTGATTTTCTCCTTCCCTCCCTGGCCGTTTGCGTTATGCCCGGCCGAGCTCTGCAATCAATTTCCCAGCCTCTGCGCGTGCCAGCGCAGATGGTCTTCCATGAATGTCGAAATGAAGAAGTAGGAATGGCCGTAGCCTTCCTGCATGCGGAGCTTGAGGTTGATATCAGCCGCCTCGCAGGCTTGTCTCAACTCGTCGGGGCGCAGCCCATCCTCCAGGAAGCTGTCCGCCGTTCCCTGGTCGACGAAGAGTTCGGGGAAACGATGCCCGTCCTCGATCAGCGAGCAGGCGTCATAGGCCCGCCAGGTCTTTTCGTCGGCTCCGAGATATTTCCGGAAGGCCGGCTTCGACCAGCCGGAGACCGAGGGATGGCTGATCGGCGCGAAGGCCGAGCAGCTGCGGAAGCGATCCGGGTTCTTGAGCGCGATCGTGATCGCGCCGTGTCCGCCCATCGAGTGGCCGAAGATCCCCTGGCGGTCCATGTCGACCGGAAACTCAGCTGCAACAAGCTTCGGCAATTCGTCGGCGATATAGCTGTACATGCGATAATTCGCCGAATAAGGCGGCTCGGTGGCGTCGACATAAAAGCCGGCGCCCTTGCCGAACTGCCAGTTGTCGGCCTCATCGGGAACATGGTCTCCGCGAGGGCTGGTATCCGGGCAGACGACGATCAGGCCGAGTTCGGCGGCAAGCCGCCGATACTCGCCCTTGTCCATGACATTGGCATGCGTGCACGTCAGGCCGGACAGATACCACAGAACCGGCAGCTTGCCCTTGGCGGCCTGCGGCGGCACGAACACCGCGAAGGTCATGTCGCAATCGCAGGCCTCGGAGCGTTCGACGTAAACGCCCTGCGTGCCGCCGTAAGACTTGTCGGTCGAGATCGTCTTCATGCTCAATAGACCACCACGCCGCGGATCGATTCACCCTTATGCATCAGGTCGAAGCCCTTGTTGATGTCTTCGAGCGGCATGGTGTGGGTGATCATCGGATCGATCTGGATCTTGCCCTGCATGTACCAGTCGACGATCTTCGGAACGTCGGTGCGGCCACGTGCGCCGCCGAAGGCCGTACCCATCCAGTTGCGCCCGGTGACGAGCTGGAACGGACGCGTCGAGATTTCCTGGCCGGCGCCGGCAACGCCGATGATGACCGATTTGCCCCAGCCGCGATGCGAAGCTTCGAGCGCCTGGCGCATCACCTTGGTATTGCCGGTGCAGTCGAAGGTGTAGTCGGCGCCGCCGATCAGGTCGCCGTTGCGCTTGGTCATGTTGACCAGATAGGGCACGATGTCGTCGCCGACCTCCTTCGGATTGACGAAATGCGTCATGCCGAACTTCTCGCCCCAGGCCTTGCGATCCGGGT